>NZ_JBHYVB010000105.1:0-1654 GCF_042750115.1 Streptomyces sp. NPDC059455 | reverse complement strand
GTGGCTGCCACGTTGTCGGCGCCCCCCCCCGCACCCAACACATCCGCGCCCCCCGGTGGGGCTCCCGCGCGCCGCCCCCCCCCCCGCCCCCCCCCGCTGCCATGAGAAAGGCTTTTCGGTGACGGTGCTGAGCGTGCCGCACCCGAAGCCCGATTGGAGGCTCTTTATGCACAAGCGCAAAAGGACGGCGCTTCTAGCGGCGACCGTGGGCGCGCTGCTCATCGGCGGTGCGGGCGGAGCCGACGCCACCGAAACCGGTCCCAGCCGCTCGGCGGGCGCCAACGGCGGGACGCAGAGCAATCGCTGCACCACCAGTTCCGTCGTCGGCACCATCACCGTGGCGGCCGGCCCGACCGAGATCAGCAATCAGACCGACTGCGTCAACACCGCCGAATCGGGTGTGACGACGCAGGAGAACCGCTGCCGTACCCACTCCGTCATCGGTCCGATCACCGTCGCACTGGCCCCCGGATCCGAAATCAAGAACGGGACCAACTGCGTCAACATCAGCGAGTCGGGCGGGGTCACCAAGCAGACCAACAACTGCCGCACCACCTCTGTGACGGGCCCGATCACAATCGGCCCCGGCTCCGAGGTCACCAACGAGACCAACTGCGTCAATGCCGCGGGCGCCGACCCTCAGGACGGAACTGAGGGGAAGAGCGCGAACGGCAAGAAGAGCGGCAAGAGCGGTGGCCAGGGAAAGCGTCAGCGGTCCTGAAACACCGAATTCCGGAACCCGCCACCGAGCTCCGGACACATCCGCTCGGCATGAACGCGGCCTTGGGGAAATTTCCCCCGGGGCCGCGTTCATTTTTTCGTTTCCACGGACGGCTGAATATACCTTTACTGTGGCGGATGGGTGATGCTTCGACTATTCCCGGATCCAGGCCTCTGGAAATATCGTTCAAGAGGTGTCTGCGGATTTATTCGCGGAGAACCCGATATGGAGGCACCAGAACAATGCAGATCGGTAAGAAGGCAGCTCTCATGGCCGCGGCGGCCGCGGGCACAATGGTGGTCGGTGGCGCAGGCAGCGCGAGTGCCCATGGCCTCTTCCCGCAGTCCAGCGGGGCTCAGCGAAACCTCTGCGAGACGGCCACCGGCGCCACCAGCAACCTCGGCGGCGCCGCCACCACCGGCGACGTCAGCCTCGGCTCGGACTGCGTCAACTTCACCAGCGGTTACAACGGTTCGGTCATCCAGGCCAGCGACTGCGGCACGGCCACCGGCACCACCCTGGTCACCGGCGCCGCCGCCCCGACTGGCGACACCAACCTCGGTTCCAACTGCGGGAACGTCACCCTCGCCGAGCCGGACCCGGTCGTCGTCGTGAACACGGACCCGCCGAAGAAGCAGCACAAGGCCAAGGACCCGCACAAGGCCAAGAAGCACCACAAGGCCAAGGCCTCGCACAAGGCCAAGGACCCGCACAAGAAGGACAAGTGCGAGCACAAGGCGAAGAAGCAGCACAAGGCCAAGACCTCACACAAGGTCAAGGCCAAGAAGAAGGACTGCAAGCACTGACGGTAGAGCAGGCGGTCAGGCAGGCGGGGGGGGGGGGGGGGGGGCGGCGGGGGGGGGGGGCGCGGGGGCGGGGGGGCGGGGGGGGGGGGGGACAAAGAAAAAACCACAAACACACACCCACTGAGGC
>NZ_JBHYVB010000104.1:0-39175 GCF_042750115.1 Streptomyces sp. NPDC059455 | reverse complement strand
CTCTCGGGCATCGCGGGTGACAACGGGCTGGACGTGCACCTGGTCCTCGGCGCCGAGGACGCCGTGGGCGGCGAGGTGCTGGAGGCGGGGATCGGCGCGGTGGCCGGGGAGTACCCGGGGCTGCCGGGCTCGGCGCTGCCGCTGGGCGAGGCCGGGCCCGGGGTCCGGGTCGGGGAGGTCACGAGCTGGGACGCCACCCCGTCGCTCTACCTCACCACCCCGCAGTTCACCGTGACCGCGCGGCACGATCTGCTGCGGTACGCGGAACTGTTCGGACTGCGCACCGCGCAGGACACCTCCCGCGGCCACTTCCCGGGGATCAGCCCGAGCCCGCTGGCCCTGTCCTCGGGGCAGCAGTCCATGACCGCGTCGTTCAGCGCCGAGGGGTTCTGGGCCGCGGCCGTGACCGCGTTCGCCATGGACGCGGCCGGGGTGCCGCAGCAGAAGGCGAAGCTGATCAGCGTGGCGTACGACCGCCCGTTCGGCTTCCTGGCGGTGCACCGCGCCACCGGTCTGGTGCTGACGGCGGGCTGGGTCACCGAGCCGGAGGCCGGGTCCGACACCATGTGGTGAGGCCCGCGAGCCCGTGGCCGTTCAGCACCCGAAGCCGCTCAGCCCGTGAGCAGCCGTTCCCGGAGCCGGTCGCGCTGCTCGGGGGCGAGGCCGAGCCCCTCGGCGAGATAGCGCTCGGTGCCGCCCCAGGTCTCCTCGATCGTGGTGAAGGCCGCCGCCAGATATTCGGCGCGCGCGTCGAACAGCGGCAGCAGCAGCGCCAAGACCTCAGGCGACATGGGGTCGGAGCCGTCTCCCGGAGAGCCCTTGCGCCAGATCTTGTAGCGCCGGTGGGCGGCGGCCGACTGGAGGTAGTCGGCCTCGATGGCCTCCTGGTCGACGCCGAGGGCCAGCAGGGTCACCGCGATGGACAGCCCGGCCCGGTCCTTGCCCGCCGAACAGTGCATCAGCACCGGTGAGCTGTCCTCGGCCATGTCGCGGAGGATCCGGCCGTGCTCGACGAGCCGGGTGGTGACGATGGAGCGGTAGGAGCGGATCATGCGCTTCTCGGCCCGGCCCTCGGAGAGCAGCTCGCGCAGGGTCTTCAGATCGCCCTCGCGCACCATCGTCCAGAACCCGGCTCCGTCGGCCGGGTCGGACAGCGGCAGATTGACGTTGCGGACCCCGGGCAGCGTGACGTCCGGGCCCTCCAGCTTGATGTCGGCGGCGTTGCGGAAGTCGAAGACGGTGTGCAGTCCGAGCGAGTCGAGGTAGGCGGTGTCCGCCTCGGTGGCATGGGCGAGATGGCCGCTGCGGAACAGCACTCCGGGCCGTACGCGGCGGCCGTCGGCAGCCGGCAGTCCACCGAGATCACGGAAATTACGTACCCCCACCAGTCGGCTTTCGGCCTGGGGGACCTGCGGCGACTGCGACTGCTGCGTCACGGGCTCTCCTTCACCATCGGCCGCCGACGCGGCTCGTCGACAAGGCGGCTGAGGCTGACCATACGACATGCGTGCAGCGGGCAATCGGTCCCGTGAGGGTGCGGGCATTGCCGCACCGCCCGCCCTCCCCGATCATGTTGACACCTGTGGAGAATTGGGGAATGCGATGATCGAAACCGGTGGAAGCGGTCGGCTCTGGGCGCTCTCGGGGCGGCACAGCAGCTACGCCCTGCGCCTCACCGACCGTGATGAGCTGCTCCATCTCCACTGGGGGCCGAGGATCGCGGTCGAGGACGCCGAGGCCCTCGCCGCCGAGCCGGGGCCGCCGGAATGGCCGTTCGAATCCCCGCTGGACGGGCGCGAGGAGTACCCCGTGGAGGGCGGCCCGCGCTTTGTGCGCCCCGCCCTGTCCGTACGCGCCGGGGACGTACGCGGCACCGAGTGGCGCTTCGACGGCGGCACCGTCCTCGACCCCGGCACCGGTGAGGAGCTGCGGCTGCGCTTCCACGATCCGCTGCTCCACCTCGACATCACCCTCCACTACCGGATGCGGGACGACGGCGATGTCATCGAGCGCTGGACTACCCTCGCCCACACCGGCACCGCCGGGCAGCGGCCGGTGGAGCTGCTGCGCGCCGACTCCGCCGCCTGGTCGCTCCCGGCGCGCGACCGCTGGCGGCTGTCCCACCTGCACGGCCGCTGGGCCGCCGAGAGCCGGCTCGCCCGCACCGAGCTCACCCCCGGTGAGAAGGTGATCGGCAGCCGCCGGGGCCACACGAGCCATCACCATCTGCCCTGGATCGCCATGGACGGCGGGGCGGCCACCGAGGAGAGCGGCGAGGTGCACAGCTGCGCGCTCGCCTGGTCCGGGGCCTGGCGGATCGCCGTCCAGCTGCTGAGCGACGGCGCCGTCCAGGCGGTGGGCGGGGTCGGCCACGACGACGCGGGCCAGCTGCTCCTCGGGCCCGGCGAGTCCTTCACCACGCCCGTCTTCGCGGGGCTGTGGACCGACGGCGGCTTCGGGGCCGCGAGCCGCGCCTGGCACGCCTGGCAGCTCGCGCATGTGATCCCCGGCGCCGACCGGTCCCGGCCGGTGCTCTACAACTCGTGGGAGGCCACCGAGTTCGAGGTGAGCGAGGAGCAGCAGCGTTCGCTCGCGCGGCTGGCCGCCGACATGGGCGTCGAGCTGTTCGTCGTGGACGACGGCTGGTTCGGGGCGCGCACCAGCGACCGGGCCGGGCTCGGCGACTGGACGCCCAACCCGGACCGCTTTCCGCACGGGCTGAAGCCGCTGGCCGACGAGGTGCACGCGCTCGGGATGGGGTTCGGCATCTGGGTCGAGCCGGAGATGGTCAACCCCGACAGCGACCTGTACCGCGCCCACCCCGACTGGGTGCAGCACCACCCCGGCCGGGCCCGCACCGAGTTCCGCAACCAGCTCGTGCTCAACCTCGCCCGCCCCGAGGTGCGCGCCTATCTGTGGGAGCGGCTGGACACCCTGCTGAGCGGCGCGCCCATCGACTATGTGAAATGGGACTTCAACCGCTCCTTCACGGACCCCGGCTGGCCCGGCGACCCCTATCCGCGGCGGCTGTGGATCGACCATGTACGCGGGCTGTACGAGCTGCTGGAGCGGCTGCGCGCCGCCCACCCCGGGGTCGCCTTCGAGTCCTGCTCGGGCGGCGGCGGCCGGATCGACCTCGGCGTCCTGGGCCTGACCGACCAGGTGTGGACCTCGGACAACACCGATCCGCTGGACCGGCTGGCCATCCAGCACGGCTTCGGCCAGCTCCACCCGGCCCGGGTGATGGCCGCCTGGGTCACCGACAGCCCCAACGCCATGGGCAACGCCCGGGTCAGCTCGCTGCGCTTCCGCTTCGTCAGCGCGATGGCCGGGGTGCTGGGCGTGGGCGGCGATCTGACCCGCTGGAGCGAGGCCGAACTCGCCGAGGCCCGCGACTGGGTGGCGCTCTACAAGCGGGTGCGCCCCGTCGTCCAGCACGGTGAGCTGCACCGGCTGCGGCCGCCGGAGGGCGACGGGCTCAGCGCGGTGCAGTACGTCCGGGGCGAGGAGACCGTCGTGCTGGCCTGGCTCCAGGCACAGCACCACGGCCGGGCACAGCTTCCGCTGCGGCTGCGCGGGCTCGACCCGGCGGCCACCTACCGGGATCTGGAGACCGGGGAGGTGTACCGGGGAGCGGTGCTCGCCCACCGGGGCCTGCGCACCGGGCTGAGCGGCGACCTGGACGCCGCCGTATTCCACCTTCGCCGAAACTGACCAGGTGGGATAGATCACCCCACGTCAAGCCCCGGTTACGGTGGCGTAAGTCACGCCATCGGGTGAATGATGTCCCGACGTGGCAGACGATAAGGAGAGATTCAGCAACGGTTCCATCGGGTCGTACGCAGCCGTCGGAGACAGCTTCACCGAGGGCGTCGGCGACCCCGGTCCTGACGGGGTGTTCGTCGGCTGGGCCGATCGGCTCGCCGTCCTGCTGTCCGACCAACGACCCCACGACGATTTCCGCTACGCCAATCTGGCCGTACGCGGTCGACTCCTTGACCAGATCGTGGCCGAGCAGGTGGCCCGCGCCATCGAACTCGGCCCCGATCTCGTCACCTTCTGCGCGGGTGGCAATGACATCCTGCGCCCCGGCAGTGACCCCGACGATGTGGCCGAGCGCTATGAGGCGGCCGTCGCCGACCTCCGGGCGCGGGTGGGCACGGTGCTGCTGTGCACCGGCTTCGACACCAGAGGGGTGCCCGTGCTGCGCCACCTGCGGGGCAAGATCGCTACGTATACGGCGCATGTGCGGGCGATCGCCGACCGCCACGGCTGCCCGGTGCTCGACCTGTGGTCGCTGCGCTCGGTGCAGGACCGCCGGGCCTGGGACGCCGACCGGCTGCATCTGTCGCCGGACGGGCACACCCGGGTCGCGCTGAGGGCCGGTCAGGTGCTCGGCCTCGACGTCCCGGCCGACCCCGATCAGCCCTGGCCCCCGGAGGGGCAGCGCACCGCGGCCGAGGTGCGCCGGGACAACATCCACTGGGCGCGCGAATATCTGGTGCCCTGGATCGGCCGACGGCTGCGCGGAGAGTCGTCGGGTGACCATGTGGAGCCCAAGCGGCCCGATCTGCTGCCGCTGCGGCCGTGAACGATCCGTGACCCGAAGCGGTCCCGGAGGAATAGGGGCAGACCCCCGTTGGCGCCCCGAGGCTGACCGCCCGGTGCGCTGTCGCTGCCCCTATTCCCTCGGCACCGCTCGTCCGTCGCGTCGTCGCCGCAGGGCCGCTATATCGCCAGGTAGGCCCAGACGGCGCGGCCCGCGCCGCCCTGGTTCGGCCTGACCCCCCAGGCCTCCGACATGGCCTCCACCAGCATCAGCCCGCGGCCGCCCTCCTGGTCCGCGCTCACCGACCGGGCCTCCGGCACCGTGCGCGCACAGCCCTGGTCGGCCACCTCGAGCCGCAGCCGGGTGCCTATGAGCTGGAGTGAGCAGCGAACGTCCTCGCTGGAGGTGTGGCGCACCGCGTTGGTGAAGAGCTCGGAGACGATCAACTCCGCGCTGTCCCGGGTGTCCTGGTCGATGCCCCATGAGCCCAGCCGCCGGACGACATGCCTTCTCGCCTCGGCGACGGACGTGCTCAGCGCCGGCAGACGAAACACGTCGTGGCGGGGCGGAGCGACCACGGTGCCGCCGCGCCCTAACCGGAGAGCCTCATAGGAAGGAGCCACGTCGACACTATGCTCTGTCACGCTCGCGTATGGCAAGGTTCAATCTGTAAATTACAGAATCGCAAGCGCAGGCTGTTCGGAATGCTGAGCCCATGCCAGACTGCTGTGTCGTGAAGGTACTTGGAGGGGGACGGTAGTGGCGGATGCGCGGGCGGGCGGAGCCCCGACCGTCCTGCGAGTCGTGCTCGGCAAACGGCTCCAGGACCTTCGGGAGAAGGCCGGGCTGTCATTCGAGCAGGCCGGGCGCGCCCTGGACGTCACCCATGCCACGATCCGGCGGATGGAGAAGGCCGAGGTCGGCCTGAAGCTCCCGTACGTCGAGAAGCTGCTGCGCACGTACGGCGTCGCCGACCCCGAGGAGGTCGAGGGGTTCCTCTCCCTCGCGCGCGAGGCCAACAAGGCCGGCTGGTGGCACCGGTTCCGGGACGTCCTGCCGGAGTGGTTCAACACCTTCGTCAGCCTGGAGGTCGAGGCCAATCTGATCCGGGCCTACGAACCGCACTACATCCCAGGCTTGCTGCAGACCGAGGACTACGCCCGCGCGGTGCTCCGCGCGGGCATGCCGCATGCGCCCGAATCGGAGATCGAGCGCAACGTAGCCCTCCGCATGGAGCGCCAGGCGCTGCTCACCCGGGACAACCCGCCGATGCTGTGGGTGGTCATGGACGAGACGGTGGTGCGCCGCCCCATCGGCGGTGCCGAGACCATGCGTGCCCAGATCACGCGGCTGATCGAGGAGGCGGAGGCCCCTCATATCCGGCTGCAGATCATGCCGTTCGACGCCGGTCCGCACCCGGCGATGTACGGTCCCTTCCATATCTTCCGGTTCCCGATCCCGGAGCTGCCCGATATCGCGTATACGGAGACGCTCGTCAGCGGCTCCTACTTCGACCAGCGCGATGACGTATCGGCGTTCCTGGAGGCCCTGGACCGGATGTGCGCGCAGGCCGCGCCTGCACAGACGACTCAGGCCATTCTGAGTCGCATTCGCAAGGAGATCTGAACGATGGATCGCATATGCGGGAATCGCGTCTACAGCGGCATGCCGGCGAGGGACCTCGGCAGCGAGGGCTGGCACAAGCCGTGGAGCGGTGGCAATGGGGGAAGCTGCGTCGAGGCGATGAGACTGACGGACGGGCGGGTGGCGCTGCGCCAGTCGACCGACCCGGACGGACCGGCCCTGATCTACACGCATCTGGAGATGAAACGCTTCATACAGAGTGCGAAGGCCGGGGAAGCGGACTTTCTGTTCCTGTGACGTCCTCCGTGACGTCCGGTTCTGTGACGCTCATCGTGACCAGGGGGATCGAGGGGGAAACAGTGTGACCGACCGACCATGAACCTACCGGCGGCGCCGGAACACGTTCCAGCACACCGCCGCCGAACACGTCGTACAGGGGAAGCGACTCCAGGTGCACATAGCCGATATGGCAGTCGCAGACGGCCAGCGGACAGGGGCGGGGCCGTAGCGCCGCGCGGTACGACCCGTCGTAGAGATTGCCCAGTTCCGTAGGGACGAAATGGCAGCGGCGCACCGTGCCGTCGCCGTCCACCGAGATCACCGAGGCGCCGGTCCGGCATGGCAGACCGGCGCTTCGGTGCGGATGGCGGCTGTAGCCGAAGAGCGGGTCCAGCGCGGTCCACTCGGCCGCCTCGGCGTCGGTGTAGGTATGGCCCTCGGCCGCAGCTTTGCCCGAACTGGGCTGAGCCAGTACAACCAGCTTGGGTGCTATCTGGTCTCGGATGCGGACAGTGAGGGCTACCAGTCGAAACTGGCTGACGAGATGGAAGCGGTTCAGCTTCGGATGGGCGCTGAACTCCTCGGTCATGCCCGCCTGATGCTCGGCGACCGGAAGACGGGCGCCCGAGAGCCCAGGTGACGTGCGGACAAGGAGACTTGACGGAATGTGCCGCCCTGGGGGCGACGGGTTCGACGGAGAGGTGGCAGACGTGGGTGACGCGCCGGGGCGGGCGTGTCAGCGCCGCACCTCAGCGTCGTGACCATCGACCGGCCCCCGGAAGGTGGACGCCGACACCTACCGCCCCGGGCGCGAGACCTGATCCCGCGCTCGGCCCCGGGCCGCGAGCGAGGGCCGGTTCCCGGATCCCTACTCGGTCCCCACGCCGGCCAGGATCTTCGCCGTGCCTTCGGGTGCCTCCACCTGGAAGTGGTGGGTGCCCAGGTCGACGAGCACGATGTCGAAGCGGTCCCCGTAGCGGTCGATCGCTTCACGCGTCACCAGGTCACGTATCGCGAACACGGTGATCGGCTGCTTGGTCTCGCGCAGCGCCGCGTCCATGTCCCAACGCACCAGACCCTCGATGGAACGCAGACCCGCGGGCTGCCGCACCGCGACCATCTTCTCGAAGTACGCATCCTTGAGAGCCGTGCTGGTCCCGGTCGGCGAACCTCCCTCGACGAGGCCCCGCACCGCTCCGGCGAAGTCCTCGCGGAACATGCGCAGCGTCGCGTCGGTCTGTTCGTCGCTCAGCGCCGGGAACAGGGACAGATAGTGCAGCGCGTCGAGTGCGACCACATGAGAGACCGTGGCAGGGAGCAGCCGGCCGACTTCGACGGCGACCGCCCCGCCGAGGGAGTGCCCGGCCACGACACATGTGTCCACCGACTCGGCTTCCAGCACTGCTGCCACGTCGCGGGCGAACTCCTCCATGGTCCAGACGTCCCGCGTCGACCGCGACTCGCCATGCTCGGCGAGGTCGATCGCGAGAACGCGGTAGTCCTCGGGCAGATGGTCGGTCACCGCGTCGAAGTCGCCGCGGTCGCATGCCCAGCCGTGGATGAGAGCCAGAGTCGGCCCTCCGGCGGGACCGCCGGCCGTGTACCGGATCGTCGTGTGGTCCGATCGCCGCACCTCGAGGTTCTTCCTGGGCCTGCTTGTCGTCGTCACGGTGTCTCCTTGTTCCGCATTGTGTAATGCCGTATCGGTTGGTGGATGAAAAGGGCGGTCTAGGGACGGTCTAGGGATCCTCTGCCGTTGGCCGGCCCCTCATCCGCACGGGGCCATGACGTCACGGCGCCGCGCCCGTACCCGGTTCAGGCGCAGGACGAGGACGGAGAAGGCGATCATCGCGATCGCCAGCGCGTAGCTCTCGGCGGCGGTCCTGAGTCCCAGGGTGGTGACGGCGATTCCCCCGAGTACGGCGGGCACGCTGTTTCCCAGATAGGCGATGACGTTCGCCAGCGCGAAGACCGCGCTGCGCTCGTGCGGCTCGGCGACCCGGGCGAAGGTGCCGAACGTCGCCAGCACCGACGCACCGAGGGCGAGGCCCGCGACGACGGTGCCGACGGCGGCAAGCCAGGTGAGGTCCTCCGCTATTCCGGCGAGTGATATCAGGGTGCCGAGCCCGAGCAGTGCGGACGAGGGCGTCAGCAGCGAGGACGCGGACCGGGAGCGGAGCAGGAAGACCGCGAGCGCGCCGGTGCCGGTCAGGAGCGTCACGACGACGCCGCCGACCAGATGACTGTGCAGCCCCAGCAACTTGGCCGCGACGGACGGGCCGAGCGAGAGGTACATCCCGGCCAGGGCCCAGCCCGCGATCATCGCCGGCACCACCGGGAGGATGTCCGCGCGCAGATGCGCGGGCATGGCGACCCGCGGACGCAGGGATGCGACGGCTCCCGGCCGACGGGGAGACGTCTCGGGCAGGACGGCGACGGCCACCGCCGCCAGCACCATTCCGCCGAACAGCAGCGCGTAGACCAGCCGGGTCGGGGCGGGGCCGAACTCCACCAGCACACCGGAGCCGAGAGCGCCGAGGGCGAGCCCGGTCAGGGGGGACACCGAGGTGACGGTGCCCGCGCGGCCACGGGCGTGCGGCGGTTCGAGGTCGACGAGGGTGGCGCTCAGGGTGGTCGTCGCCGCCCCGGTGGCGATGCCCTGCAGCACCCGGGCGGCGGCCAGGACGACCACGTTCCCGGCGGTGAGGAACAGCGTGAGCGCGACCATCTCCAGGCCGATCGCCGCGGCGAGCACCGGCCGGCGGCCGAGATGGTCCGACAGCGCTCCGACCACGAGCAGCGAGCCCAGCAGGCCGACCACATAGAGGGCGAATACGAGGGTCAGCACCCACGCCGTGAACTGCCATTGCCGCTGGTAGATCACATAGAGCGGGGATGGTGCGCTGGAGGCGGCCAGGAAGAGGACAAAGGTGGCGGCCACGGAGCGGAATGCACCCTTCCGTGGCACGTGGTGCGGATCGCCGACGGGCGCTGCGGCGGTGGCGGCGGATTCAATGGGCATATACGGCCTCGCAGTGAACTTTGCGTTAGTGGCCCCAAGGTACCACTAACGCACTGATCACTGCGCTAAAAAAGCAGCGATCAGTGCGATACTGGCGACATGCCCGCTACGACTTCCTCCGTGCCCCGCACCGGCAGCCGGCCCGGCGGCCGCTCCGCCCGCATCCGCGCGGCCGTCCACCGGGCCGTCAAGGAACTGCTCACCGACGAGGCCGACGAACTGCTGACGATCCCGGTCGTGGCCGCCCGGGCGGGCGTGCACGCCACCACGGTCTACCGCCGCTGGGGCTCCGTCGGCGACCTGCTCGCCGATGTCGCGACCAGCCGCTTCTCCGACGGCATCGTGGTGCCGGACACCGGAAGTCTCCGCGGTGACCTGGAACGCTATGCGTCCGACCTCGCCAAGGACCTCAACGACCCGGACACCCTCCCTCTGGTGCGCGCCACCATCGGCACGGCCGGGGAGCAAGGCGCCAGTGCGTGCACCGGAGAGCGTCAGCAGCAGCTCCAGGCCATGCTCGACCGGGAACGTGCCCGGGGCAATTGGGCCCCGACCGTCGAACGCGCCACCGAGGCTCTGCTCGCCCCCCTCTACTACCGGGCCGTCTTCACCGACCAGGCCCCCACCGCCGAATGGGCGCGCACCCTGGTGTCACACCTGCTGCCGGACTGACGGAACCGGCACCACCGGCCCCGGCGCCTTTCTTCCGGCATCCCGTGATGTCCGCTCTTCCGGTCATCCCGTGATGTCCGCCCTTTTACTCATCCCCGCACAAAGGTTTGGTCTATACCTTGACTGGTATAGACCAAACCGCTTGAGTGTCCCTCAGAGTTCCAGGGCCCCCCACACGAAGGAGATCGGCCCCATGTGGAGACGACGTGTTCTGGCGCCGCTCGCGGCGACCGCGGCGGTGTGCGCGAGTCTGTTTGTCATGCCCATGGCCTCAGCCTCGGCGGCGGGAACGACCGCCCAGGCGGCCTGCGACTACCCGAACTGGGTGGCGGGCAAGCCGTACGTCACCGGCGACATCGTCCGGTACACCGACGGCAAGTACTACCGCGCGGAGCACGACAACCCGGGCTATGACCCGGTGATCAGCACCTGGTACTGGGAGCCCTACAACTGCGGCGGCGAGGGCCAGAACCCGAGCGGCTTCGTGGTGAGCGAGGCGCAGTTCAACCAGATGTTCCCGAACCGGAACTCGTTCTACACCTACCAGGGCCTGACCGCCGCCCTGAGCGCCTACCCCGGCTTCGCCAACACCGGCAGCGACACCGTCAAGAAGCAGGAGGCGGCCGCCTTCCTGGCGAACGTCAACCACGAGACCGGCGGCCTGGTCCACATCGTGGAGCAGAACACCTCCAACTACCCGCACTACTGCGACTGGAACCAGCCCTACGGCTGCCCCGCGGGCCAGGCGGCGTACTACGGCCGCGGCCCGATCCAGCTCAGCTGGAACTTCAACTACAAGGCCGCGGGCGACGCGCTCGGCATCGATCTGCTCGGCAACCCCTGGCTGGTGGAGCGGGACGCCGCGGTGTCCTGGAAGACCGCCCTGTGGTTCTGGAACACCCAGCGCGGGGCCGGCTCGATGACCCCGCACGACGCCATGGTCAACCAGCGCGGCTTCGGCGAGACCATCCGCGCCATCAACGGCAGCCTGGAGTGCAACGGCGGCAACCCCGGCCAGGTGCAGAGCCGAATAGACGCCTACCAGCGGTTCGTTCAGATACTCGGCACCACCCCCGGCTCCAACCTGAGCTGCTGACCGGCCGCCGATGACCGGCGCCGAGCGGCCGTCCGGTCGGAAGCGAGGAAATTGAGGTGCGCCGCTCCGCCGCCACGCGCCAGCCTGGTGCACATGGCGTGGACGGTGACGTACGACCTCGAGGAGTTCCGGGCCGCGGCGGGTGGCTTCCTGCGCGCCCACCCGGCCCGGAACACCACTTTGCTCACTGTGGTCACTTCCCTCACGGTGGCGGGAAGCGGCAGATACGGCGCCGAGCCGCCGGTCTACGGCTGGTGGACCGGAGGGGGCGGGGCGGTGGAGGGCGCGTTCCTGTGCACCCCGCCGTACCCCCCGCTGCTCTCCGCCCTCTCCGGTGAGGCGGCCCGGGACCTCGCCCGCGCCCTCGCCCGGGACGGCGAGCTGAAGGTCACCGGGGTGAACGCGGGGCGCGAGACCGCCGAGACCTTCGCCGCCACCTGGCAGGACCTCGCCGGTGCGGTGAACACCGTCGAGCGGACCCACCGGCTCTATCGACTCGATGCCCTCACCCCGCCCGACCCCGCCCCACCGGGACGGCCCCGGACCGCCACCACCGCCGACCGGGACCTGCTGATCACCTGGTACGAGGGGTTCGCCCGCGAGACCGGCGCGCTGAGGGACGACGTCGCCGCGCAGGTGGACGACAAGCTCGGCCATGACGGGATCACGCTGTGGGAGCTCGACGGCCGGCCGGTGGCCTGCGCCGGGGTCAGCCGTACGATCGCCGGCATGGCCCGGGTCTCCTTGGTCTACACCCCGCCCGAGCTGCGCGGACGCGGCTACGCGGGCGCCGCCACGGCCGCCGTGAGCCAGGTCGCGCGGGACGCCGGGGCGAAGGAGGTCCTGCTCTTCACCGACCTCGACAACCCCACCACCAACGCCCTCTACCAGCGTCTCGGCTACCGCCCGCTGGAGGACCACCTGCTGCTGTCCTTCATCTCGGCCGAGCGGGCCGTTCCGGAACAAGGTCACCCCTCGTAAGAGTTGTGTCATTGCAGCCCAACGGCACCGCGCGTTGGAGCGCTCCCGCCCTCTCACCCTGGAGGCCCCGTGACCGGCTCACATCCGACACGTTCCCGGCTCACCGCCGCCCTGCGCCCCGCCGCCTTCGGGGCGGATCCCGGTGGGGAGCGGATGGAGCGCATCCGGCGGTCGCCGAACTTCGCGAACGGTGTGTTCGTCAACCCGGTGGGGGCCCGCACCGTCCCGTCCGGCTCGATGCTGAAGTTCGTGTCCACCTACTTCCGCAAGGAGGAGCGCGTCCGCCGGGCCCCGGCCGGGGCCGTGCCGGTGCATCCCACCACCGTTGCCGATCTGGCCACTCCGCCCGCCTCCGGGCTGCGGCTGACCTGGCTGGGGCACTCCAGTGTGCTGGCGGAGATCGAGGGGCGGCGGGTGCTGTTCGACCCCGTATGGGGACAGCGCTGTTCGCCCTTCTCGATGGTGGGGCCCAAGCGGTTGCACCCGGTGCCGGTGCCGCTGCGGGAGCTGGGGCCGGTGGACGCGGTGGTCATCTCCCATGACCACTACGACCATCTGGACATGCCCACGATCCGGGCGCTGGTGCGGAGCCACGCGATGTTCGTCGTCCCGCTCGGGGTGGGGGCACACCTGGAGCGCTGGGGCGTCCCGGCCGAGCGGATGACCGAGCTGGACTGGCACGAGTCCACCGAGGTCGCCGGGCTCACGCTCACCGCCACCCCGGCCCGCCACTTCTGCGGGCGCGGGCTGCGCAACACCCAGCACACCCTGTGGGCCTCCTGGGTGGTGGCCGGTTCCGGGCGCCGGATCTACCACAGCGGGGACACCGGCTACTTCTCCGGCTTCGCGGAGATCGGCGCGGCGTTCGGGCCGTTCGACGCGACCATGATCCAGATCGGTGCCTACTCCGATTACTGGCCGGACATCCATATGACCCCCGAGGAGGGCATGCGGGCCCATCTCGATCTCCAGGGCGGGGACCCGACGCGGGGGATCATGCTGCCGATCCACTGGGGCACCTTCAACCTCGCCCCGCATCCGTGGGAGGAGCCCGCCGAGGGCACGGTGAAGGCGGCCAAGGAGGCCGGGGCGACCGTGGCCGTTCCGCGTCCTGGCCAGCCGTTCGAGCCGGAGCGCGGGCTGCCGCTGGAGCCGTGGTGGCGGGCGATCGCGGCACGGCCAGTGACGGAGGTGCCGGCCGCGGCCGAGGGCGCGGTCGAGCCGGCCGTTCCCGCCGGACCGTCCGGCGCCGGGGCGACCGGGGCGTCCGGGACGACCGGAAAGCGTCCCGGGGCGACCGGCGGCGCGGACCCCGCGATGCCCATTCCCCAGTCGTAACACGGGAGTTGGCGCCGCCTCCCGAGGCAGTACGACACGGGCTGCTTCTTTGTCGAATGGCGCTGAATGGCGTCGAAACCCTTGTGGTGGACATGGCGCGCTCGCTTGAATGGTTAGGAAAGGTTCCTAACGGATCGTTCTCAGGGTCCGGGGCCGCCCCGGCGCGCCCTGGGGCGGCCGCGCGCACTTCCCCCACAGTCGACAAGGAACGGAGTCCCCATGTCCCCCATGCACAGGAGGATCGGCCTCGCGGCCGTGGCCGTCACGGTACCGGCCGCGCTCGTCTTCACCGGCGTCGGAGTCGGGCAGGCGTCCGACCACCTGCCGTCCTCGTCGGACGCGCGCCACACCCACTCCGCGCACAAGGCCGCGGCGGCGAGCAACCTGGACGACCCGGCGAAGAAGGAGATCGCCATGAAGCTGGTCTCCAGTGCCGAGAACTCCTCGCTCGACTGGCGCGCCCAGTTCAAGTACATCGAGGACATAGGCGACGGCCGCGGCTACACCGCGGGCATCATCGGATTCTGCTCCGGCACCGGCGACATGCTGGAACTCGTCGAGTACTACACCCAGCAGAAGCCCGGCAACGTCCTGGCCAAGTACCTCCCCGCGCTGCGCGACGTCGACGGCACCGACTCCCACGACGGCCTGGACCCGAACTTCACCAAGGACTGGAAGAAGGCCGCCGCCGACAAGGCGTTCCAGGACGCCCAGGAGCACGAGCGCGACCGCGTCTACTTCAACCCGGCCGTCAAGCAGGGCAAGGGCGACGGCGTGGGCGCGCTCGGCCAGTTCATCTACTACGACGCGATCGTGATGCACGGCCCCGGTGACAGCAAGTACAGCTTCGGTGGCATCCGTAAGACCGCCCTCTCCAAGGCCAAGTCCCCGGCGCAGGGCGGCAATGAGACCACTTATCTCAACGCCTTCCTCGACGCCCGTAAGGAGGCCATGAAGAGCGAGGAGGCGCACAGCGACACCAGCCGGGTCGACACCGAGCAGCGGAAGTTCCTCAACGAGAAGAACTTCGACCTGGCGCCCCCGTTGAAGTGGAAGGTCTACGGCGACCCGTACGAGATCAACTCCTGACCGCCGCGCCGGTCCCCGCTTGCTAAGCGGGACACTGTCCCATATCTTCAATCGGGACAGTGTCCCGTTTATTTGCGCGCGGATGGAGAGCAGAGCCATGTCGACATATCTGCTGGTGCACGGTGCCTGGCACAGTGGGCAGTGCTGGGAGCGGGTGGTCCCGCTGCTGGCGGCGGCCGGGCATCGGGTGTTGGCGCCGACACTGACCGGCTACGGCGACACGGCGCACCTCGCGGGCCCGGAGGTGGGGCTGGATACGCATGTCGACGACATCGTCGGGCTGATCACCGAAGAGGACCTCACCGACGTGGTGCTCGTCGGGCACAGCTATGCCGGGCTGGTCATCGCCGCCACCACCAACCGGGTCCCGGAGCGGATCGCGCAACTGGTCTATCTCGACGCGATGGATCCGGAGGACGGCGAGAGCGCGGCCGATGTGATGCCCGTTGTCCAGGGCTGGATCGACCAGGCCGTGACGTCGGAGAGCGGGTGGCGGATTCCGCCGCCGGACGTGATGCCGCCGCCCCACGGTCTGTTCGGGGTCACCGAACCGGCGGATGTGGAGTGGCTGCGGTCGATGCTGTCGGATCAGCCGGTGCGCTGCCTCCAGCAGCCGGTCCGGCTGGACAACCCGGCCGTGAACGCGATCCCGCGGACGCATATCCACTGCGTCGCCAATGTGCCGGAGGGCATCACCCGGCGACCCGTCCCCGCGATCCAGCCCAACGGCAGCCCGTCACAGGTGTGGGAATTGGCGACCGGTCACGACTGCATGGTCACCATGCCGGGTGAACTCACCGAACTGCTGCTCAAGCTCGGCTGAGTCAGTCCCCTCTCGGTTCCTCAGCCCGACGCCGCCTCCACCAGGGCGCGCATGACCCGTAGGTCGTCGCCCGCCTCCGGATGCCACTGGACACCCAGCACGAACGCCTCCGCGTCCGGCAGCTCCACCGCCTCCACCGTTCCGTCGTCCGTGGCGTGGGCCGAGGGCGTCAGTCCCTTGCCCAGGTGGGCCACGGACTGGTGGTGGAAGGTGGGGACGGACACCGGCTCCGGGAGGATCCCGGCGAGGAGCGTGCCCGGGACCGGCTTCACCTCGTGGTGGTCGAAGACGCCGGGCGGGCCCACATGACCGTCCAGGTGCTGGACGAGGGTGCCGCCGAGGGAGACGTTCAGGAGCTGGTGGCCGCGGCAGATGCCCAGCAGGGGAGTGCCCGACGCCAGGGCCGCCTCGATCAGGGCCAGCTCCCAGGCGTCCCGCTCCCGCGCGGGCGGCCCGGTGCGCGGCTCCACCTCGGCCCCGTACCGCACCGGTTCCACATCCGGGCCGCCGGAGATGACGAGCCCGTCGAGGCGGGAGACGACGGACGCGGCGGCGGCCCGGTCCTCGTCCGGTGGCAGCATCGCGGCCAGGCCGCCCGCGCGCTGGACGAGCAGGTGGTAGCCCGAGGGCAGCAGCGCGGCGGGGAGGTTCCACACGCCCCAGCTCGCCGAGGGTTCGAGATAGGTGCTGACGCCGATCAGGGGCTTGGACACCGGGGACTCCGATCTTCGTGGATCTGCTCGGTCGCGGGACGGTTCCCGGTCGCCGGGACCGCTCTCCGTCGCGGAACGGTTCTCGGCCGTGGGACGGTTCTCCCGTCGCGGGAATGCTCTCAGCCGCGGGAATGGTCTCAGTCGCGGGACAGTTCCGCCTCGGCCTCCGCCAGCGCCGCGAACTCCTCCTCCGGCGCGGCCGCGACCAGGCGGTGGCGGCTGTAGAAGGCGAAGTAGGCCAGCGCCACCGCGTAGACACCGAGCGCGATGAAGGCCGCGTCCTTGTCCACGAGGAAGGTGGCCACCAGCGCGGAGCAGGCCAGGACGAAGGCGAGGGACGACGTCACCGTGCCGCCGGGGGTGCGGTAGGGACGCTCCAGGCCCGGTTCACGGCGGCGCAGCACGATGTGGGAGAGCGACATCAGGGCGTACGAGATGGTGGCGCCGAACACCGCGGTGTTGAGCATCCGGGCGCCGTCGCCGGTCCACGCCGCGAGGGCGAAGCCGATGGCGCCCGGGACCAGCAGGCCCAGGTAGGGGGCCTTGCGGCTGCTGGTCAGCGAGAGGAAGCGGGGCAGATAGCCGGCCCGGGAGAGCGCGAACAACTGGCGCGAACCGGCGAAGATCAGCGAGAAGAAGGAGGCCACGAGCCCGGCGAGGCCCGCGTAGTTGACGACGCGGGACAGCACGGTGGCCTTGCCGTCCGGCTGGAGCGCCTCGACCAGCGGGTTGCCCGCCTCCTGTACGGCATTCGGGCCGCGCGCCCCCGTCGCCGCGAGGAAGGTGAGCAGGGCGAGGAGCAGCAGGATGCCCATGGACCAGGCCATGGCCTTCGGCAGCGTACGGGCCGGGTCCCGGGTCTCCTCCGCCGCCAGCGGCACCCCCTCGACGCCCAGGAAGAACCACATGCCGAAGGGGAACGCCGACCAGATGCCGAGCAGCCCGAACGGCAGCCAGGAGCTCGCGCCGAAGGAGGAGTGGTCCGCCGGGATGTTGTTGAGCGAGCCCGCGTCGAAGTCGGTGAGGGCGCCGACGGCGAAGACCAGCAGCGCGGCGACGGCGATGGCGGTCACGACCAGGCTGAACCGCAGGGCCTCGCCCACGCCCCACAGATGGATGCCGATGAAGATGACGAAACACGCCAGATAGACCGGCCAGCCGGACTCCAGGCCGAAGAGCCCGAGCGACTCGACGTAGTCGCCGATGAAGATGGAGATGGCGGCGGGCGCCAGGACGTACTCGATGAGGATCGCCGTGCCGGTGAGGAAGCCGCCCCAGGGGCCGAGGGCGCGCCGCGCGAAGCCGTAGCCGCCGCCCGCGGTGGGGAGGATCGCGGCCAGCTCCGCCAGGGCGAACACCATGCAGGCGTACATCAGGCCCATCAGCAGGGCGGCGATGGCGAGTCCGCCGAAGCCGCCCTCCGCCAGGCCGAAGTTCCAGCCCGAGAAGTCGCCGGAGACGACGTAGGCGACGCCGAGGCCGGTCAGCAGCAGCGGGCCCGCGCTGCCGCGCCGCAGGGTGCGGCGCTCCAGATACGCGTCCTCGGGGGACGGCGCCGGGCCGCCGCCCGGCGGGGCGCCGCCGGTGGAGGCGCCGGCGGATTGGGTGCGGGCGGATTCGGTACCGTCGGCCATGGGGGACACTCCTGCTCCACACGAGGGGGCGATGGCAAAGGTGTGGGGCCATACCTTTGCCTTCCGGTCGGCGATGCGCAAGACCTCTGCGTAAAACCGTGGTTAAGGACCCCCGGGGCCGGCCGGTCAGACCAGGAAACCGCGCAGCAGCGCCGCCGTGCCCTCGCAGTGTTCCCGCATCACCTCGCGCGCCCCGTCCGCGTCCCCGTCCAGCACCGCCTCGACCAGCGCCCCGTGCTGGGCCTGGGAGTGCTCGAGGTTCTTGACCAGCAGCGGGATACAGTCCAGCAGGTCGTTGACGGTCGCGCGGACGGCCGCGTACTGGGCGGCCAGCGACGGTGAGCCCGCCAGCTCCGCGAGCGTGAGGTGGAGCATCGTGTCCAGGCGGCGGTAGTCGGCCAGCGGGGCGTCCCGCGTCGCGTCCAGAGCCGCCCGCAGCCGCCGCGCCTGCCCCTCGGCCAGCCCGTGCGCGGCGCACAGCCCCGCCGCGCCCACCTCCAGGACCTCGCGGAACCGCAGGGTGTCCTCGACGTCGACCGCCTCGACCCGGCGCCGCAGCTCGTCCTCGCCGCCGCCCTCGGCGGGCTCGGGCCTGGCCCGGACGAAGGTGCCGCCATAGCGGCCGCGGCGGCTCTCCACCAGCCCCTGGTCCTGCAGCACCTTCAGCACCTCGCGCAGGGTCACCCGGCTGATCCGCAGCCGGTCGGCCAGCTCCCGCTCGGCCGGGAGCCGGCCGCCGTCGGGGACCAGCCCCAGCCGCAGCACCTGGAGTATCTGCTCCAGCGCCTCCTCGAAGCCGTTCCCCGCGCGCACCGGGCGCAGCACCGGCGCCAGCCGGTCGTCCGCCGCGCTCCCGCGCCCACTCCCGCTCTCGCTCATCGAACCGTCCGCACCTACTTCCCAATCAATGGTCTGCGGTATTACCTTAAGGCCACCCCACGCCCCCCAACCCCTCTCCGCACCCTCCGTTCCCCCGCATTCTCCGACGCAGGAGGCCCCACCGTGGCAGACCGCACGCCCCCGCTCTCGGTCGACGAGCTGACCAGACTGGTCGCCGCCGGGGAGATCGACACCGTCGTCCTGGCCTTCACCGATATGCAGGGAAGGCTCCAGGGCAAGCGGTTCGCCGCCCGCTTCTTCCTCGACGATGTCCTTGCACACGGCACCGAGGGCTGCAACTACCTCCTCGCCGTCGACACCGACATGAACACCGTCGACGGCTACGCCATGTCCTCCTGGGAGCGCGGCTACGGCGACTTCGCCATGCACGGCGACACCGCCACCCTGCGCCGCACCCCCTGGAACCCCGGCACCGCCCTCCTCACCGCCGACCTCGCCTGGCACGACGGCAGCCCGGTGGTCGCCTCCCCGCGCCAGATCCTGCGCCGTCAGCTCGACCGGCTCGCCGAACGCGGCTGGACCGCGTACACCGGCACCGAGCTGGAGTTCATGGTCTTCAGGGACAGCTACGAGCAGGCGTGGAACACCGGCTACCGCGGACTGACCCCCGCCAACCAGTACAACGTCGACTACTCGGTCCTCGGCACCGGCCGGGTCGAGCCCCTGCTGCGCCGCATCCGCAACGAGATGGGCGCCGCCGGGATGACCGTCGAGTCGGCCAAGGGGGAGTGCAACCTCGGCCAGCACGAGATCGCCTTCCGCTACGACGACGCCCTGACCACCTGCGACCAGCACGCCGTCTACAAGACCGGCGCCAAGGAGATCGCGGCCCAGGAGGGCATGGCGCTCACCTTCATGGCCAAGTACGACGAGCGCGAGGGCAACTCCTGCCATATCCACCTCTCGCTGCGCGACGAGGCCGGGCACTCCGTGCTCGCCGACGACGACGGTGAGTACGGCATGTCGAAGACCATGCGCCACTTCCTCGCCGGACAGATCGCGGCGATGCGCGACTTCACCCTGCTCTACGCCCCGAACATCAACTCCTACAAGCGGTTCCGCCCCGGCTCCTTCGCGCCCACCGCCGTCGCCTGGGGCCCGGACAACCGCACCTGCGCGCTGCGGATCATCGGCCACGGCCCCTCCCACCGCCTGGAGAACCGGCTCCCCGGCGGCGATGTCAACCCGTACCTGGCCGTGGCCGGGATGGTGGCCGCCGGGCTCCACGGCGTGGAACAGGAGCTGGAGCTGCCCGAGGTCTGTACCGGCAACGCCTACACCGGCGACGCCGAGCACGTCCCGACCTCGCTGCGCGACGCCGCCGAGCTGTGGCGGAACAGCCCCATAGCGCGGGCCGCCTTCGGCGACGAGGTGGTCGAGCACTACCTCAACATGGCGCGCGTCGAGCAGGACGCCTATGACACCGCCGTCACGGACTGGGAGCGCTTCCGGTCCTTCGAGCGCATGTGAGGAACCAGCGAGTGAGCACCGAACACCCCCACGAACACCACATCCTCAACCCGGCCACCGAGGAGGTCATCGCCACCGTCCCCGCCGCCACCCCGGACGAGGTGGCCGCCGCCGTGGCCCGCGCCACCGAGGCGCAGCGCGGCTGGGCCGCGCTCGCGCCCGCCGACCGCGCCCGGCTGCTGCGCCGCTTCGCCGCCGCCGTGGACGGGCACCTCGAGGAGCTGGCCGCCCTCGAGGTCCGCGAGGCGGGCCATCCGATCGGCAACGCCCGCTGGGAGGCGGGCAATGTGCGCGATCTGCTGGACTACGCGGCCGGGGGAGCGGAGCGGCTGAGCGGCGCCCAGATCCCGGTGGCCGGTGGTCTGAACGTCACCTTCCATGAGCCGCTGGGCGTGGTCGCGGTCATCGCGCCGTGGAACTTCCCCATGCCGATCGCCGCCTGGGGCACCGCGCCCGCCCTGGCCGCCGGAAACGCCGTCGTCCTCAAACCGGCCGAGACCACCCCGCTCACCGCGCTCCGGCTGGCCGAACTCGCCCCGGAGGCGGGCCTGCCCGAGGGGCTCTTCCAGGTGCTGCCCGGGGCCGGGCCGGTCGCGGGCGCCGCGCTGGTCGAGCACCCCGGCGTCGCCAAGGTCGTCTTCACCGGCTCCACGGCCGTCGGCAAGGAGATCATGGCCAAATGCGCCGCGGGCGTGAAGCGGGTGACCCTCGAACTCGGCGGCAAGAGCCCGAACATCGTCTTCGCCGACGCCGACCTCGAGCGCGCCGCGGCCGCCGCGCCCGGCTCCTTCCTGGACAACACCGGACAGGACTGCTGCGCCCGCAGCCGCATCCTGGTCCAGCGTGGCGTCTACGACCGGTTCATGGAGCTGCTGGCGCCCGCCGTGACGTCCTTCGCGGTCGGCGACCCGGCCGACCCCGCCACCGCCATGGGCCCGCTGATCTCGGCCGCCCAGCGGGAGCGCGTACGGTCCTACGTACCCGAGGACGCGCCCGCCGCGATCCGCGGCGAGGCCCCGAAGGGCAAGGGGTTCTGGTACCCGGCCACCGTGCTGGAGGCCACCGGCCCCGGGGACCGCACCGCCGTGGAGGAGATCTTCGGCCCCGTCGCCGTCGTCCTCCCCTTCGAGGACGAGGCCGACGCCGTACGGCTGGCCAACGCCACCGACTACGGCCTGTCCGGTTCGATCTGGACCCGTGACGTGGGCCGCGCGGTCCGGGTCTCGCGCGCCGTCGCCGCCGGGAACCTGTCCGTCAACTCGCACAGCAGCGTGCGGTACGCCACCCCCTTCGGCGGCTACAAGCAGTCCGGCCTGGGCCGGGAGCTGGGCCCCGACGCCCTTGCCGCCTTCACCGAGACCAAGAACGTCTTCATCAGCACCGAGGAGCAGTGACGTGACCGAGACCCCCGTGTGCCGCCGCCTGGTGGGCCGTACCGCCGTCATCACCGGAGCGGGCAGCGGCATCGGCCTGGCCACCGCGCGCCGCCTGGCCTCCGAGGGCGCGCAGGTCGTCTGCGCCGATATCGACGAGAGCGCGGGCAAGGCCGCCGCCGACGAGGTCGGCGGGCTCTACGTGCGAGTGGACGTGACCGACCCCGAGCAGGTCGAGGCGCTCTTCAAGACCGCCTTCGACACCTACGGTTCGGTGGACATCGCGTTCAACAACGCCGGGATCTCCCCGCCCGACGACGACTCGATCCTCACCACCGGGCTCGACGCCTGGAAGCGGGTCCAGGAGGTCAACCTCACCTCCGTCTATCTGTGCTGCAAGGCCGCGCTGCCGTACATGCGGCGGCAGGGCCGGGGCTCCATCATCAACACCGCCTCGTTCGTGGCCGTGATGGGCGCCGCCACCTCCCAGATCAGCTACACCGCCTCCAAGGGCGGGGTGCTGGCCATGTCCCGCGAACTGGGCGTGCAGTTCGCCCGCGAGGGCATCCGGGTCAACGCGCTGTGCCCGGGGCCGGTCAACACCCCGCTGCTGAAGGAGCTGTTCGCCAAGGACCCGGAGCGGGCCCGGCGCCGGCTGGTGCACGTGCCGGTGGGCCGGTTCGCCGAACCGGAGGAGATCGCCTCCGCCGTGGCCTTCCTGGCCAGCGATGACGCGTCCTTCGTCAACGCCGCCGAGTTCCTCGTGGACGGCGGGATCGCCGGGGCATATGTCACGCCGTTGTAGTCCGGGTGCGTAGTCCTGCTATCCACGGTGTACGGACCCCACCCCTGGCCATAGTCTGACCATGTGACCATGAACACGCCCCCCGGCTGGTACCCCGATCCCGGCTACGCAGGTAACGGCCCCGCCATGGAACGGTGGTGGGACGGCTCGGCCTGGACCGAGTACACCCGTGATGCCTCGGGCGCCGCGGACCCGGCCTTCGGCCCGCCGCCGCCCCCCTACCTGCCAGGGCGGCAGGGGGGACACGGCCACAGCCGGGGCCGCGGGCCGAGGATCGCGGCGCTCTCCGTCGCCGTCGGCGTCGTCGTCGCCGCGATCGTCGGTGGCATCGTGCTGCTGGGCGACGGCGGCGACGGCGGTGGGAACGCCCAGACCGGGCCCGCCCCCAGCACCTCCGCGCCGGACGACGGCGGCGACCCGGCCCCGGACCTCCCCACCCCGGACAACCCCTCGGAGGGGCCCACCGAGAGCCCCAGCGCACCGCCCAGCTACGACCCGGACACCGCCCCGGACCCGGGCAACGGCATCAGCCTGCCGGTGCTCTCCGGCTGGCAGGCGGGGCGCAGCAGCTCCGGCGGCGCGGGCGTCACCACCTCCCGCTACCCCTGCCCGGGCGACCCGTCCACCGACTGTGTGCGCGGCGGCGCCTTCTCCCGGACCGCCGAGGGCTACAAGGCCACCTCCGCCAAGGGCATAGCCAAGGAGGACATCGCGCAGAACGCCGAGGAGTCCTACGGCACGGACCAGGACACCGATCGCAAGGCGTACGGCGGGATCACCTCCCATAAGCAGCTGAAGGCGTCGGCGGTCGAGGTCGCGGGCAAGAAGGGCTATCTGGTCCGCTGGAAGGTGGTGACGAAGAAGGGCGACGACGGCATCGTCCAGTCGGTGGCGTTCCCCTCGCCCACCATGCCCGACACGATGGTCGTGGTGCGCTTCGGGTTCGACGAGAGCGACAAGGCGCCGCCGCTCAGCGACATGGACAAGATCGTCAAGGGCATCGAGGCACTGGCGGGCGACGGCCGGTCCATCTAGACGCGCTGTCGGCGCATTCCGGTCGTTGCTCGAAAGGTATCGGTCAGAGGAACGTCCTGCCCTCGCCCCGGTACGTCGGCACCTCGGCCACCACCCGGTCCCCCTCGATCAGCCGCAGCGTGTCGAACCGCTCGCACAGCTCACCGGCCTTGGCGTGCCGGAACCACACCTTGTCGCCGATCAGCAGATCGTCGGCGGCCGTGCCAAGCAGCGGGGTCTGCACCTCGCCCGGCCCCTCCATCGAGTCGTACACCAGCCCCTCCGGCAGATACGGCACCGGCAGCCGGTCCCGGCCCGCCGCGCCCGACGCCGGATAGCCGCCGCCGAGCACCGTCACCACGCCCACCCCGGGACGGCGCACCACCGGCTGGGCGAACAGGGCCGCCGGGCGGCCGCGGAACGAGGTGTAGTGATCGAACAGACGCGGCTGGTAGAGCCCGGATCCGGCGGCGATCTCGGTCACCGCGTCCTCCGCGGCGGTGTGCTGCACACTGCCCGTACCGCCGCCGTTGACGAACTCCAGGTCCGCCACGGCCCGCACCGCCCGTACGGCCGCGGCCCGGCGCGCCGCGAGCTCCCGGCGCGCCATGGACTGCATCAGCCGGATGGCGCGCGAGCGCAGCGGGCTCCCGGGCACCGCGTCGCCCACGCCCGCCACATGCCCCTCGTACGCCATCAGCCCGACCAGCCGGAAGCCGGGGCGGTCGGTGACCGCCCGCGCCAGGGCGGCCAGTTGCTCCGGTTCGCGCAGCGGTGAGCGCAGCGTCCCGACCCGTACCCGCCCGCCGAGCATCCGCAGCGAGGTGTCCAATTCCAGGCAGACCCGGACCTCTTCGGTCCCGGCACGAACGCTGTCGATCAGATCGAGCTGGGCGAAGTCGTCCACCATGACGGTCAGGGCCTCGGCCAGCTTGGGGTCGCCGGTCAGGGTGGCGAAGCCGTCCCGGTCGGCGGAGGGGTAGGCGAGCAGCACGTCGTCGAACCCCTCGCGGGCCAGCCACAGCGACTCCGGGAGCGTGAAGCTCATGATCCCCGCGAAGCCGTCGAACGCGAGCGCCCGCTCCAACAGCGCACGGCAGCGCACCGATTTGCTGGCCACGCGGATCGGTTTGCCTCCCGCCCTGCGGACCAGATCCCGTGCGTTGTCGTCGAAGGCTTCCACGTCGACAATCGCCACGGGGGCTTCGAGATGGGCGGTGGCCCGGTCGTACCGGGCCCGTTCAGCGGCGGCAGCGGACATGGACGCAGCTTGCCAGACCGCTATTACCACTGGGTAGAGGGCGGCCGGTGCGCAGGGCCCCCGGCTGGCCGTAGAGTGTCGCGCACGCCACGACCGGCAGGTCAGCGGCGTGTTGTCCGTATACGGGCCCGCCTGCCCGAAAGGCGGTGCGGTGGCGCGGCGAACCGGACGGAGCCAGGTGAAGCAGGTCTCGACGGGTGCGAGGGGGCGCGGGTGAGCACCGACGCGGAACAGGCGCACTCACCCCACGGCACGCCCCCACCACGCCCCGCACAACCCCCGCGCACGGCGCCCGAGCGGCCTTCCGCGCCCCCTCCGCGCCCCACCACGCCCGGGTTCACCCCCGATCCGGAGACGCCCGTTCTCGGCGTACGCGCGAAGGCCCCGTTCCCCAGAGGCACCACCGAGGCGCCCGGCACCCGGGTGCCCCCGCAGCCCTCGACACCGCCGCGCCCGTCCGTGCCTCCGCGCACCGGCGGGCTCTTCGCGGTCGGCGGGCCGTTCGGTCGGCGCCGTCCCCCCAGCCGTACGGCGGCCGCCGCCGCGAGTCTCGTCCTCGGGCTCGGGCTGCTCGGCGGGGCGGCGGCCGGAAGCTGGCTGGGCGACGACCCCGGCGCCGCGCCGTCCACCGCCGACACCTACGCCCACGCCCGCTCCGCCTGGCACAGCATCGCCGTGGACGACCTCTTCCCGCGCACCCTGCGCGGCAAGGGCGAGGGCCCCGGTGGCGCCGACCGCGTCTGGACCCGGATAGCCGTCGCCCCCGACAGCAGCTGCGGCGGCGGATTCGATCCGCTGCTCGCCAAGGCGCTGGCCCCGGTGGGCTGCAAACGGCTGGTGCGCGCCACGTACACCGACGCCACCAGCACCAGCGTCACCACCGTCGGAGTGCTGATCACCACCTCCGGCCCCACCGGAATGCGGGCGCTGCAGCAGCGCTTCGTCACCGAGAAGCTGGACGAGCGCACCGATCTCATGCCCCGCACATACGCCGCCAAGGGCACCGCCGCGGCCGGTTTCGGCGACGACCAGCGCGCCAGCTGGCGGATCCGGATCCTCACCGACGCCCCCGCCGTCGTCTACACCGTCACCGGCTTCGCCGACGGCCGTGAGGTCACCGACCCGCAGTCGGCGGGCGAGGCCACCCAGCGCGGCGCCACCTCGGCCCCCGCGCAGTCCGGCCTCGGCAACGACGCCCGGGGCATCGCCGACGCCATCGAGGCCGGATTCCGCCGGGCCCTGGCCACGTTCACGGAGACCACGTCATGACCGGGATCGGGCGGCGCCTCGCCGTGGCCCTCGCCGCCGCCGGGCTGACCCTGGTGCCCGCGGCGCCCGGATACGCCGACGGCATACAGGCGCAGGAATGGGCGCTGGACACCCTCCACGTCCGCGAGGCATGGCAGACCACCAAGGGCTCCGGGATCACCGTCGCCGTCCTCGACACCGGCGTCGACGACGGCCACCCCGACCTCGAAGGCCAGGTGGAGCCGGGGAAGGACCTCATCGGCTTCGGCGCCCGGCGCGGCGAACGCGCCTGGGCCCGCCACGGCACCGCCATGGCCGGGATCATCGCCGGGCACGGCCACGGCGCGTCCGGCGGCGAGGGCGTGCTGGGCGTCGCCCCGAAGGCGCGGATCCTGCCGGTGCGGGTCATCCTCGAGGACTCCGATCCCGACCGTAAGAAGGCCCGCTCGACCCGGGGCGGCGCGCTCGCCGCCGGGATCCGCTGGGCGGCCGACCACGGCGCCGACGTCATCAACCTCTCGCTCGGCGACGACAGCTCCTCCGCCCACCCCGAGGCCGCCGAGGACGCCGCCGTGCAGTACGCGCTGCGCAAGGGCGCGGTCGTGGTCGCCTCCGCGGGCAACGGAGGCGAGAAGGGCGACCGGGTCTCCTACCCGGCCGCCTACCCCGGGGTGATCGCCGTGACCGCCGTGGACCGCTACGGCTCCCGCGCCGCTTTCTCCACCCGCCGTTGGTACGCCACCGTCTGCGCACCCGGCGTCGACGTGGTCATCGCCGACCCCGACAAGCGCTACTACGAGGGCTGGGGCACCAGCGCCGCCGCCGCCTTCGTCTCCGGCTCCGTCGCCCTCGTCCGCGCCGCCCACCCCGACCTGAGCCCGCGCCAGATCCGCGGGCTCCTCACCCGGACCGCCCAGGACGTCCCCGAGGGCGGCCGCAGCGACGACCTCGGCGCGGGCCTGGTGAACCCGGCGGCGGCGATCACCGCGGGCGACAAGATGAAGCCCGAGGCCCAGCGACCCGCCGCGGCCACCTCCCCGAACCGCTACTTCGGCAACGGCCCCGGCCACACCCAGAGCGCCCACGACGACTCCGGCCCCAACCAGATGGCCCTCCTCGCCGGCCTCGCCGGCACGGCCCTGGTCGTCGCCGCGATATCCCTATGGCGCGGCTCGGGCCCCCTGCGGGTGCCCCCGCGACTGCGGGGGCTGTTGCCGGGGACGCGTACGCGCTGAGCGGCGCCCGGCCGGCGCGATGACCGGCGGAGGCCGCTGCCGGGCGCACCGCTGACGGGGTTCCGTCGGCCCTGAGCCGCGCCCGGCGGCTGCGTCGTCGGAAGGCCCGGCGGCGGTCGTCGGCGGGGGGCCGTCCCGGAGCGGGCCGCCTACCGCGTTGCGTGTGCGGCGGTCGTCGCCACGGCCGTCCGGGCCACCTGTTCCACCAGCGCCACCCCGCACTCCTGGTCGGCACTGCCCGCGGACAGCACCGCGATCAGATACGGCCGACCGTTCGCCGTCACCTCGCCGATGCTGTTGACGACCCACAGGCCGGTGGCGTCGCGGGGCATCCAGCCGTTCTTGAGCCGGGTCCCGGCGCCGGTGCCGTCCGCGGCGGACGAGATGCCCCAACTCTGACCGGCGATGACGCGGCCCATCAGCGTCCGCAGATACGCCTGCGAGCGCGCGCTCAGCGGGGAGCCGTCCAGGAAGACCGCGCGCAGCAGGGCCAGCTGATCGGACGCGGTGGTGTGCGTCAGACCCCAGCGTCCGCGGTCGTCAGCGTGGGTATCGGTCAGCCCGAGCCGTCCCAGCGCGGCCTCGAGGCCGCATCCCCCGCCGATCGTCCCCCACAGCGCCGTCGCCGCGTCGTTGTCGCTCCGCTCGATCATCACGGTGGCGTACGAGCGCTCCTGAGCGGTCAGCCGCCGCCCCTCGTCCTGCGCCCCGAGCAGCAGCGCCGCGAGGATGCCGACCTTGATGACGCTCGCCGTGGCGTACGAGCCGTCGCCATGGGCCCCGCTCGCCCCCGATCCGGGCTCCAGGACGGCGACCGAGAAGTCCGCGGCGGAGCCCGCGGTCACGGCCACGGGCGCGAGCGCGTCTGCGAGCGCGCCGCTCAGCCCGCCCGCACCGGACAGGGCGGACGGGGCCGGGCCGCCGTCGTTCACGCGTTCCACACCGTCTCCTTCACTGCCGCCCCTGCCCTGGGTGGGGGTGCGGGGGATCTCGGTCTCCTCGCTGTCGATACCCTCATGACGTGGCGCTCAAGAACATTCCCGACCCCGGCTTCTCCGGCGACGACGGCTCCGCCGACCCCCGGCTGACCGCGGCACTCGCGGCCTGGGCCGATGACCGCTCGGCCGAACCGGAGGTGCTCGCCGCGCTCACCGACGCCCGCCTGCTCGTCCCGGTGGTGGCGATACTCGGTGAGGCCGAGGAGGTGGAATCCAAGCCGCGCGAAGCGTCCGTTGAGGGTGGTGGCGGGCGACGGGCGGGCAGGCTGCGCCGTGACAAGACCAGCGATATGGCGGTGCCCACGCTGCAGGCCCCCGACGGTCGGCGCGCGCTGCCCGCGTTCACCTCGCTCGAGACGCTGGCCCGCTGGCGCCCGGACGCCCGGCCCGTGGCCGTACCGCTGCGCCAGGCGCTGGAGGCCACCGCCCATGAGAAGGCGGACACCCTGGTCCTGGACCTCGCGGGCCCGGTGCCGTACCAGCTGACCGGCCCCGCCCTGCTGGCCCTCGCCGAGGGGCGGACCAGCGCCGATCCGCTCGCCGACCCGGCCGTGACCGAGGCGGTGCGCACCGTGCTGGCCGCCGAGCCGGAGGTGCTCCGGGCCCATCTGGCCCCGGCGGCGGACGCCGACGGGATGCTCGCGCTCGCCTTGGCGCCGGAGGCGCCCGCGCGCGAGACGGCGCATCGGGTGGCGGGCGCCCTGGCCTCCGACGAGGTGCTGCGGGCGCGGCTGGTGCGCGGGCTGACCCTGGCGCTGCTGCCGCCGGACGCGCAGGTTCCCGGCGAGCCGCTCTTCACCCGCTGAGGGCCGGGCCCGGCCCTCCCCATTCGGACCAACAGGCGAATCCTCCCGATTCCGCCCACAATGCTTAGGCGACTGGCGGTCGGAATCTGCGTGAGGAGAGCGCCATGGAGACGAGAACGGTCGTAGCGGAGTTCATCGGGACCGCGATGCTGGTCCTCTTCGGAGTCGGCTCGCTGGTCCTGGCGGGCGACTACATCAACGCCCTCGGGATCTCGCTCGCCTTCGGCTTCACGCTGATCGCGATCGCCTTTGCGTTCGGACGCATCTCGGGCTGCCACATCAACCCGGCGGTGACCCTCGGTGTGCTGCTGGCCAGGCGCATCGACATCCGTACGGCCGTCCAGTACTGGGTCGCGCAGTTCGTCGGCGCGATCGTGGGCGCGGCGATCCTCTTCCTGCTCGCCAACCAGGTGCCCCGGCTCCAGACGGCCGGCGCCTTCGGCAGCAACGGCTACGGCGGCCGCTCACCGGTGGGCATGGGCGCGGGCGGGGCCTTCCTCGCCGAGGTGCTGCTGACCTTCCTGCTGGTCTTCGTCTTCCTCACGGTGACCCACGCGGTGCCGCTGGTCGGCGCCGAACCGGTTCCGGTGGGCCTTGCCCTCGCCGCGGCCAATCTGATCGGCATCCCGCTGACCTGGGCCTCGGTCAATCCGGCGCGCAGCTTCGGCCCCGCGATCTTCGCGGGCGGCGACGCGCTGGGCCAGCTGTGGCTGTTCATCGTGGCGCCGCTGGTCGGCGGGGTGCTCGCCGCGGCGGTGCACCGGTTCACCCATCTCCATCCGGCCGGCCAGGCCGAGCGGGAGGAGGCGCATCCGCCCCCGGCGACCGGGCCGTGGGGACGCATGCGCGGCGGCCACCGCCCCGAGGCGGGCGGCCCGGAGGCCAAGGGCCCGGAGGCGGCCTGAGCGACAAGGGGCGTGGAGGCGGCCCGAGTTGGTCAGCCGAAGATCGGGCCGGTGAACTTCTCGCCGGGCCCCTGCCCCGGCTCGTCCGGCACCACCGACGCCTCGCGGAAGGCGAGCTGGAGGGACTTCAGGCCGTCCCGCAGCGGAGCGGCGTGGAAGGAGCTGATCTCCGTGGCGCTGGCCGTGACCAGCCCCGCCAGGGCGTTGATCAGCTTCCGCGCCTCGTCCAGATCCTTGTGCTGGGGGCCCTCCTCGGCCAGGCCCAGATTGACCGCGGCGGCGCTCATCAGGTGCACCGCGACCGTGGTGATCACCTCGACGGCGGGCACATCCGCGATGTCCCGGGTCATCCGGTCGAAGTCGGGGGCCGGCGGCTGCCCGGCGTTGGCGTCACTCATGGTGGTCGGGGCTCACTTCCTGATGGACGGTGTGCCCCAGCCTAGGCGTCCGCCTAGCGCCGTACGCACGGGGCGGGTGAGTTCACAGGAGCGGGAGGAACGGGAGGGATGGGGGAAGTGAGAGAGCGGGGGACCGAGGGAACGGCGGATGGCGGGGACACGGCGGGTGAGCATCCCGCGCGGGTGCTGGTATCGTAGATAAACGACCGGCCGGTCACCTGTGTGTCCGGCCCACAAGTGGAGGCTCCCCAGCTCCCACCTCCCGACCCCACGGGTCGGCAGGTCATCGGTCAGGCTGCGCCCCGCGGTGATATCGCGGCGGTGCTCCCGGTCAATGAGGAGCCCCGCCTGTGTACCCGTCGGGGCGTTTTGTGCGTCACGACGCGGTGGTCTCAACCTAAGAGACGTTACGCGGCAGTCCGCCAGACGGTCGCGTGGTGCAACCGAGGAGGATCCATCAGCGCCGAGCCCCGCATCAACGACCGGATTCGCGTCCCCGAGGTGCGACTCGTCGGTCCCAGTGGCGAGCAGGTCGGCATTGTGCCGCTTGCCAAGGCCCTGGAGCTTGCGCAGGAGTACGACCTCGACCTGGTCGAGGTGGCGGCGACCGCCCGTCCGCCGGTCTGCAAGCTCATGGACTACGGAAAGTTCAAATACGAGTCGGCCATGAAGGCCCGTGAGGCGCGCAAGAACCAGGCGCACACGGTCATCAAGGAGATGAAGCTCCGGCCGAAGATCGATCCGCACGACTACGACACCAAGAAGGGTCACGTCGTCCGGTTCCTCAAGCAGGGCGACAAGGTCAAGATCACGATCATGTTCCGTGGCCGCGAGCAGTCCCGGCCCGAGCTGGGCTACCGCCTGCTGCAGCGGCTCGCTGAGGACGTCCAGGATCTGGGCTTCGTGGAGTCCAACCCCAAGCAGGACGGCCGAAACATGATCATGGTTCTCGGTCCGCACAAGAAGAAGACCGAGGCGATGGCCGAAGCCCGTGAGGCGCAGGCAGCCCGCAAGGCGGAGCGCCAGGGCGTTCCCCACCTGGACCAGTCTCCGGACGCGTCCGTGGAGCAGCCGGCCGAGGAGCCCGCCGAGGCCTGATGTTCGAGGCGTCAGCCTCGACCCCCGGGACCCTGGCGACTCTGGTCCCGACACAGACCGACATAACAGACGCTTCCGTGTACACCGGTCCGTGGCCCCATCGGGCCGCGCCCGGATGGGGCGGAAGCGCGCCGACGAGGAGAGAACGGCGACATGCCGAAGAACAAGACGCACAGCGGTGCCAGCAAGCGCTTCAAGCTCACCGGCTCCGGCAAGGTGGTGCGCCAGCGCGCCGGTCGCCGCCACCTTCTCGAGCACAAGCCGTCCACGCTGACGCGCCGCCTGGCCGGAAAGGTCGAGATGGCCCCTGCCGACGCCAAGAAGATCAAGAAGCTTCTCGGCAAGTGACGCCCCCGCCCCGCTCCGGCGGGGTGAGGCGAGCGCCAGACCGGGACCCGGACCTATTCGTTTCCGGGCCGCGTGAGTTACCCGCGGCCCTGTACAAGGAGTTAACAAGTGGCACGCGTCAAGCGGGCAGTCAACGCCCACAAGAAGCGCCGGGCGATCCTCGAGCAGGCCAGCGGCTACCGGGGCCAGCGCTCCCGCCTGTACCGCAAGGCCAAGGAGCAGGTCACCCACTCTCTGGTCTACAACTACAACGACCGCAAGAAGCGCAAGGGCGACTTCCGCCAGCTGTGGATCCAGCGCATCAACGCCGCTGCCCGCGCCAATGGCATGACGTACAACCGCTTCATCCAGGGCCTGAAGGCCGCGAACATCGAGGTCGACCGCAAGATTCTGGCGGACCTCGCGGTCAACGACGCGAACGCGTTCGCGGCGCTGGTGGAGGCTGCGCAGAAGGCGCTGCCGAGCGATGTGAACGCGCCGAAGGCCGCGTAAGCGCTGCGCTGAGCTTTGCCGAGTGGACCCGCAGGTGAAGGCATCACCTGCGGGTTCGCGCATATCGGTGCCCCCTGGGGCGTCGTCTCCGGGCGCGGCCCGGTGGCTGGGTTGTGCCCCCTGGGGTCTCGTTTCCGTGGTGCCGTCCGGTGGCAGGGGTGCCCCCCGGGGGTTCGTCGCCGAGTGCGGCCTGGTGGTCGGGGTGTGCCCCTTGGGGTCTCGTTTCCCGGGCGCGGCCCGGTGGTCGGGGTGTGCCCCTTGGAGTCTCGTCCCCGGGTGCGGCCCGGTGGTCGGGTTGTGCCCACCCGTCCCGCCCCGCGGGACGATTGCCCACAACGGGGTGCGTTCCGCTCCGCTCCGGGGGATCGGGGGCCGCAGCTGGACACTCCCGCTGCCCCTCCGGGGCCTGGGGCTTGCCCCCGGTTTCGGGAAGGGGCGGGGTGGGGGAATCCGCCCCGCGAGGCGATGCCCGCGGCTGGGTACGCCGCTGTCGCGTCCCGGGGGCGGGGCTTGCCCGGCGCCGCGAGTGGGCGCGCCGCCCCGTCCGGGTCCGGGGCTTGCCCCCGGTTTCGGGGCGTGCCGCCGACCTCTCCGGGGGGCCGGGGGCTTGGCTCCGGTTTCGGGGAGGGGCGGGGTGGGGGAATCCGCCTCGCGTGGCGATGCCCGCAGTCGGCAGCCGCTGCCCCAGCCGCGATCAGGTGACGACCAGTCCGCGCAACCACCACACCACACGAGAAAGCGCACCCACCCCATGGTGACCCCCGAATTGACGTCCCTGCGATCGCCACGCGTCACCGCCGCCCGGCGGCTGGCCAAGCGCAGCTTCCGCGGCAAGGAGCGGCGGTTCATCGTCGAGGGGCCGCAGGCGGTACGGGAGGCCGTCGCGCATCTGGTGGAGGTGTACGCCACCCCCGAGGCCGCCGAGCGGCACCAGGAGATCCTCGACGCGGCCCGTGCCGCCGACATCCCGGTGTTCTCCGCGACCGATGACGTCGTCGCCGAGATGTCCGACACGGTCACCCCGCAGGGCATCGTCGGGCTGTGCCGCTTCCTGGACTCGCCGTTCGAGGAGATCCTGGCCGCCCGGCCGAAGCTCGTCGCCGTGCTCGCGAACGTCCGCGACCCCGGCAACGCCGGCACCGTGCTGCGGTGCGCCGACGCCGCCGGGGCGGACGCGGTCGTGCTGACGGACGCCTCGGTGGACCCGTACAACCCCAAGGCCGTACGCGCCTCCGTCGGGTCCCTCTTCCATCTCCCGGTCGCCGTCGGCGTGCCCGTCGAGCGCGCGGTGAGCGGGCTGCGGGAGGCCGGGGCGCGGGTGCTGGCCGCGGACGGGGCGGGGGAGCGGGACCTGGACTCGGAGCTGGACGACGGGCTGCTGGGCGCCCCCACCGCCTGGATCTTCGGCAATGAGGCATGGGGCCTGCCGGAGGCTACCCGCGCACTCGCGGACGAGGTGGTGCGCGTTCCGATTCACGGCAGGGCCGAGAGCCTCAACCTCGCCACGGCCGCCGCCGTGTGCCTCTATGCCTCCGCTCGTGCGCAGCGCGCTCCCGCAGGGTGCCGCTCCGTCACATCGACCTAGTAGGGTTGCCCCCTCTGGGAGGGGACCCGAGAGGGGGTGTGGGGATGGACGTCAGGACCTCCGGCGCCAGGGCGGCCGAAGCCCATGCGCCCGGCGGGCACGGCCGCCCGTCCACCGGGGAGGACACGGGGGCGGACCCCGGCGTACCCGGCGGTGTGCCGGACGCGCTCGGGCCGCATCCCGACGAGCTGCCCGACGGCCTGGTCGTGGCCGACGAGACCGGCCTGGTCACGTGCTTCAACGCGGCGGCGGCCCGGATCACCGCCACCGACCCGGCGGACGCGATCGGCCGTCGGCTCGAGGTGGCCCTGCCGTTAGAGGACCTGGACGGCCGGCGCTGGTGGGCGCTGACCGATCCCTATGGAGGGCTGGCCATCCGGGCCGGTCAGCCCGAGCGGAACCTGCTGCTGCCGGGCGGCCGTGAGGTGCTGGTCTCGGCCCGCTATGTGCGCGAGCGGCCGACCGGGCCGGTGCGCCGGGTGGTGGTCTGTCTGCGCGGCACCGAGGCCCGCCGCCGCACCGAGCGCAGCCATGCCGAGCTGATCGCGACCGTCGCCCATGAGCTGCGCTCGCCGCTGACGTCCGTGAAGGGGTTCACGGCGACGCTGCTGGCCAAGTGGGAGCGGTTCACCGACGACCAGAAGCGGCTGATGCTGGAGACCGTCGACGCCGACGCCAACCGGGTCACCCGGCTGATCGCCGAGCTGCTGGACATCTCCCGGATCGACTCCGGCCGGCTGGAGGTGCGCCGTCAGCCGGTGGACCTCGCCGCCGCCGTCCGCCGCCATGTGCAGGCGCTCACCGCGGCCGGGCATACCGCCGAGCGGTTCCTGATCAGGGTCAGGGGGCCGCTGCCCAGGCTGTGGGCCGATCCGGACAAGATCGATCAGGTGCTGGGCAACCTGCTGGAAAACGCGGTGCGCCACGGCGAGGGAACGGTCACCATTGATATAGCGCCCGCACCGGCCAAGCCGGTCGCGGAAGGCCCCGCTGAAGGCCCCACTGTCGAAAGGACCGCCGTCACCGTGAGCGACGAGGGCCCCGGTATCCCGGAGGAGTCGATGAGCCGTGTCTTCACCCGCTTCTGGCGGGGCAGCAAGCGCGGCGGCACCGGCCTGGGGCTCTATATCGTCAAGGGCATCGTCGAGGCCCACGGCGGTGCGATCACCGTCGACCGGGCCCGCGGCGGCGGCGCGGAGTTCCGATTTACCCTGCCCGTGGGCACCCCGGCCTATCTGGCCTGAGCCACCCGCGGGCTTCTCCGGCACGGGGCGGACCCCGAGCGCGGCGGCCGTCGCGCGGCGTCCCCCGGGACAGCACCCCTCTCGCGCCCCTTAGACTCGGGCTTTGGCACCTTTGGCGTCCCCCTCGGGGCGCAGTGGTCGCAGCCAGTCGAGCCCGGGTCGCGAAGCCAGGGGGCACCTCCCAGCGGTAGCTGGGGGACAATCGGAAGCACGGGAAGAGATGTCGGCACCCAATAAGTCGTACGACCCTGTCGAGGTCGAGGCACTGAAACCGGAAGAGATCGCCCGCAGGCGGGACGAGGCGCTCGCCGCCATCACCGCCGCCGGGGATCTCGAGGCGCTGCGCGAGGTGAAGGTCGCCCACACCGGTGACCGCTCGCCGCTGGCGCTCGCCAACCGCGAGATCGGCGCCCTGCCGCCGCACGCCAAGGCGGACGCGGGCAAGCGCGTCGGCCAGGCCCGCGGCCAGGTCAACCAGGCGCTGAAGACCCGGCAGGAGGAGCTGGAGGCGGAGCGTGACGCCCGGGTGCTGGTCGAGGAGGCGGTGGACGTCACCTTGCCGTACGACCGCACCCCGGCCGGCGCCCGCCATCCGATCACCACGTTCTCCGAGCGCATCGAGGACGTCTTCGTGGCGATGGGCTACGAGGTGGCCGAGGGCCCCGAGGTGGAGGCCGAGTGGTTCAACTTCGACGCGCTCAACTTCCCGCCCGACCACCCCGCCCGCGAGATGCAGGACACCTTCTTCGTGCGCGGAGCGAAGGGCGACAAGGACGGCGAGGGCTCCGGTGTGGTGCTGCGCACTCACACCTCGCCGGTGCAGATCAGGTCGATGATCGACCGCGAGCCGCCCATCTATGTGATCTGCCCGGGCCGCACCTACCGCACCGATGAGCTGGACGCCACTCACACCCCCGTCTTCAACCAGGTCGAGCTGCTCGCCATTGACGAGGGCCTGACCATGGCCGACCTCAAGGGCACGCTCGACCACATGGTGCGGGCGCTGTTCGGCGAGGGCATGTCCACCCGGCTGCGGCCGAACTTCTTCCCGTTCACCGAGCCGTCCGCCGAGATGGACATGCTGTGCTACGTGTGCCGCGGCGAGTCCGTGGGCAACCCGGACCGGCCCTGTCGCACCTGCTCCAGCGAGGGCTGGATCGAGCTGGGCGGCTGCGGAATGGTCAACCCGCGGGTGCTCATCGCCTGCGGTGTCGACCCGGACAGGTACAGCGGCTTCGCCTTCGGCTTCGGCATCGAGCGGATGCTGATGTTCCGGCACAACGTGGAAGACATGCGAGACATGGTCGAGGGTGATGTGCGCTTCACCCGGCCCTTCGGGATGGAGATCTGATGCGGGTCCCGCTTTCTTGGCTGCGGGAGTACGTCGACCTGCCCGCCGGTGAGACCGGCCGTGACGTACAGGCCAAACTCGTCGCCGCCGGGCTCGAGGTCGAGACGGTCGAGCAGCTCGGCGCCGGGCTCAAGGGCCCCTTGGTCGTCGGGCAGGTGCTGACCATCGAGGAGCTGGAGGGCTTCAAGAAGCCGATCCGCTTCTGCACCGTGGACGTCGGCTTGGCGGGGGGTACCTCCCAGGCCGAAGGCTCTGGGGGAGGCACCGGTGAGCCGCAGGAGATCGTCTGCGGCGCCCGGAACTTCGCGGTCGGTGACAAGGTCGTGGTCGTGCTGCCCGGTGCCGAGCTGCCCGGCGGCTTCGCGATCTCCGCGCGCAAGACCTACGGCAAGGTCTCGCACGGCATGATCTGCTCCGCCAGCGAGCTGGGCATGTCCGACGACCACGACGGCATCATCGTGCTCCCGCCGGAGTACGAGGTCGGAACCGACGCCATCGAGCTGCTTCAGCTGGTCGACGACGTCCTCGACATCGCCGTCACCCCCGACCGGGGCTACTGCCTGTCGATGCGCGGTGTCGCCCGCGAGACCGCGACCGCCTACGAGCTGCCGCTGAGCGACCCGGCCCTCCTCGACGTGCCCGCGCCCAACAGCCACGGCTACCCGGTCAAGGTCGCCGACCCGGTCGGCTGCGACCGCTTCACGGCCCGCACCGTCACCGGGCTCGACCCCGAGGCGCACTCCCCGATCTGGCTCCAGCGCCGGCTCCAGAAGGCCGGGATGCGCCCGGTCTCGCTCGCCGTCGACGTCACCAATTACGTGATGCTCGAACTGGGCCAGCCGCTGCACGCCTACGACCGCTCCCGGATCACCGGGGCGATCGGGGTGTGCCGCGCGGAGCCCGGCGAGAAGCTCACCACCCTCGACGGCACCCAGCGCGTCCTGGACGCCGAGGACCTCGTCATCACCGACGAGAGCGGCCCCATCGGCCTCGCCGGTGTCATGGGCGGCGCCAACACCGAGATCGCGGACACCGCCGCCGACCCCGAGTCCGGCCAGGTGGCGGGCACCACCGAGGTCGTCATCGAGGCCGCCCACTTCGCCCCCGTCTCGGTCGCCCGCACCGCCCGCCGCCACAAGCTGTCCTCCGAGGCGTCCCGCCGGTTCGAGCGCGGTGTCGACCCCGAGGCCACCTCGGCGGCGGCGCAGCGCACCGTCGATCTGCTGGTGCTGCTCGCGGGCGGCACCGCCGAGGTGGGCGTCACCGAGATCATCGCGCCCAGCGCCCCGCACACCATCACGCTGCCCGCCGACCACCCGGACAAGGTCGCGGGGGTGTCCTACGGCCGCGAGACCGTGGTGCGCCGGCTGCAGCAGATCGGCTGTGATGTCTACGGCGCCGACGACCTCACCGTCACCGTCCCCAGCTGGCGGCCGGACCTCACCGACCCCAACGACCTGGCCGAGGAGGTCATCCGGCTCGAGGGGTACGAGAACCTCCCCTCGACCCTGCCCAAGCTCCCCGCCGGGCGCGGGCTGACCGAGCGTCAGCGGCTGCACCGCCGGGTCGGCCGGGCGCTCGCCGGGGCCGGATACGTCGAGGCGCCGAACTACCCGTTCATCGGCGAGGAGGTCCTCGACCAGTTCGGGCTGGCCGCCGACGACCCGCGGCGCGATCTGGTCCGGCTGGTCAACCCGCTGTCGGACACCGAGCCCGCGCTCCGTACGACACTGCTGCCCGGGCTGCTCGGCGCGCTGCGCCGCAACGCCGGACGCGGTGAGCACGACCTCGCGCTCTTCGAGACGGGTCTGGTCTTCCGCGCCACCGGTGACGAGCCGCCCGCGGCCGTCCTGCCCGTCGACCGCCGTCCCACCGACGAGCAGATCGCCGGGCTCGACGCGGCGCTGCCGCACCAGCCGCGCCGCGCCGCCGTCGTCCTCGCGGGCGACCGCGAGCAGGCCGGCTGGTGGGGCAAGGGCACCCCGGTCAGCTGGGCCGACGCCGTCGAGGCGGGCCGGATCGTGGCCCGTGAGGCGGGCGCCGAGCTGACCGTCCGCCAGGACCAGCAGGACCCGTGGCATCCGGGCCGCTGCGCCGCGCTGCTGGCCGTCGTCGACGGCGAGGAGATCCTCGTCGGCAACGCTGGTGAGCTGCATCCGCGGGTCACCAAGGCCCTGGGGCTGCCCGAGCGCACCTGCGCGATGGAGATCGAGCTCGACCGCCTGGAGCAGGCCGGCTCCGGCCGTGTGGAGGCGCCCCACGTCTCCACCTTCCCGGTGGCCACCCAGGACGTCGCGCTGGTCGTGGACGCGTCCGTGCCCGCGGCCGAGGTCGAGACGGCGCTGCGCGAGGGCGCGGGGGAACTGCTCGAATCCTTCCGCCTGTTCGACGTCTTCACCGGTGAGCAGCTCGGCGAGGGCAGGAAGTCGCTGGCCTACGCGCTGCGCTTCCGCGCCCCGGACCGCACGCTGACCGCCGAGGAGATCGCGGCGTCCCGGGACGCCGCGGTGTCGGCGGCCGCCGACCGCACGGGCGCCACCCTGCGCGGAGCCTGACGGCACCCGGCTCCCGCCGACCGCCACACCAACAGATGGGGCGCCCCCGACCCGGGAGCGCCCCATCGCCGCATCCCGGCCCCCGGGACGGCGGCCGCACGCGCCACGCGGCGCTGCGGGTGTCCCGGGACCGCGGGCGCGCAGCGCTTCGGAGTGCTCCGGGCCCTCCTGCGCGCGCTCGCCTGCTCGGCTTGCGCGGGCCGCCGCGGTGGCGGCTTACGGGTGTCCGGCGGACCACGCGGCGGAGCCGCGTAGCGATGCTTTCCCCTCCCGCCCCTTCCCCATCCCACGGGCTCCGCCCCTGGACCC
>NZ_JBHYVB010000103.1:0-39399 GCF_042750115.1 Streptomyces sp. NPDC059455 | reverse complement strand
GGGCCCGAGGGCCCGGCAGCGGTCTTTTGTGGTGGTCCGGATCAGTTGCTGGAGACGGTGACCTTGTCGTCGTTCTTCAGCTCGCCCATCAGCTGCTTGACCTTGGCCATGTCCCACTGCACCGCGCTGCCCTTGGAGGTGGCCAGGCCGGGGTTGGAGATCGGCATGTTCATCTGCTTGCCCTCGCCGCCGGAGACGCTCTTCATCGCGAAGAACATGTCCTTCACGTCCCACAGGCTCATGTCCTTGTCGACGACCAGGTTGTCCAGGCCGGCGCCCATCGTCGGGTAGAGCTTGAACGGGTTCATGATCGTGCTCGGCGAGGCCGCCTTGTTGGCCAGCGCGGACAGGAACTTCTGCTGGTTCTTGGTGCGGTCCAGGTCGCCGCCCGCGAGGCCGTAGCGCTGCCGGACGAAGGCGAGCGCCTGCTGGCCGTTCAGCGTCTGCTTGCCCTTCTTCAGGTCATTGCCGGACTTCTTGTCCTTCATGTCCTGCGGGACGTCGATATCGACGCCGCCGACGCCGTCCACCAGGTTGGCGAAGCCGTCGAAGCCGATCTCCGCGTAGTGGTCGATCTTCAGACCGGTGTTGTACTCGATCGTGCGGACGAGCAGTGCGGGGCCCTCGGACGAGTACGAGGCGTTCAGCTTGTTCTGGCTCTGCGGGATCCGCCGGCCGCTCTCCGAGCCGGTGAAGGCCGGGATGGTGACCCAGGAGTCACGCGGGAGGCTGACCATGGTGTTGCCGTTCTCACCGACATGGAGAAGGATCATGGAGTCGGTGCGGCGGCCGTCGGCCGAGCCCGTGTGCAGCTTCTTCTTGTCCTCGTCGGACATGCCCTCGCGGCTGTCCGAACCCACGATGAGGTAGTTGGTGCCCTTGCCGCCGCCCGGCCGGTCCTCGACCTTGCTCAGGTCCACCTCGTTGCGGAGCTTGGAGTCGGCCCAGATGTAGGTGCCGAGGCCGACGGCGAGCAGCAGGACGACCAGGGTGACCAGGCCGATGGTTATCCGGCGCTTCCAGTTCTTCGGCCTCACCGGACGCGGACCGGGGCCACCGGGGCCACCGGGGCCGTGGGGGCCGCCGCCGCCCGGTCCGCCGTCGCCGCGGCCGTAGACCTGACCGGTGTTGTAACCGTCGTCGTAGTCGTCATAGCCCTGGGACGCCTGCTGCCGCGGAACGGTGCCGTGGGGCGAGAGGCCGGGCGGCAGCGGTGGCTCGTCGTAAGGCGGCGGACCGCCCGCACCGGGCGCGCCGCGCCTCACCTGTGGCATGGCACGAGCCCCTTCCGGCTCGGCGCTGCCGCTACCACGTCCGTACCGGCCGCTACCGTCGCCGGACCATCCCTGGGGCCATTCGCTCATGCAATGCAGTGTGCCTGGTCGGGTGGGTCGCATTACAGGGCGGGTGCCGGATCGCGGCAGGGCTGTTGCAGACCTGATAAGAATCTGGTCCGCATAAGGTGGACGACATGACCAAACAGGCCCAGGGTGCGGAACCGGAGCTTCCGGGAAAGCCCACCTCCGCCTCTCGCACCACGCTGTCACACATCATGACCGGCAGTGACACCAATCTCCTCGGGACCGTCCACGGTGGCGTGATCATGAAGTTGGTGGACGACGCCGCGGGAGCGGTCGCCGGACGCCACTCCGAGGGGCCCGCGGTCACCGCGTCGATGGACGAGATGGCCTTCCTCGAACCGGTCAGAGTCGGCGACCTCGTCCACGGTCAGTCCCCTAAGACATAAACCCGCTGACCAGCGGGAACGCGGCGAGCAGCTACGGGCGGCCCCGAAGCCGTCACAGCAAGGCGTCGGGGCCGTCCGCTTATGGTGGTGGCATGACTGATCAGGGCCCTACGTCGGCAGGGGAGGACCTTCCCGGCAAGCCGACATCGGCGTCGCGTACGACGCTGTCCCACATCATGACGGCCGCCGACACCAACCTGCTCGGTACCGTCCATGGTGGCGTGATCATGAAGTTGGTGGACGACGCGGCCGGAGCAGTCGCGGGTCGGCACTCGGGCGGCCCGGCCGTAACGGCGTCCATGGATGAGATGGCGTTTCTCCTGCCCGTCCGTGTGGGCGATCTTGTGCATGTTCACGCACAGTGCAATTGGACTGGCCGTACGTCCATGGAGATCGGCGTACGAGTAGAGGCCGAGCGCTGGAACGAGTCAACGCCGGCGCAGCAGGTCGGATCGGCTTACCTGGTGTTCGCCGCGGTTGACGCCGATGGCAAGCCGCGCGCGGTCCCTCCTGTGCTTCCGGAGACGGAGCGCGACAAGCGGCGCTTTGAAGAGGCGCAGATCAGGCGTACGCACCGGCTTGCCCGGCGCCGCGCCATTCGAGAGCTGCGCGAGCAGCGTCCGAGCGAATAAGACGCGGACACCCCCGCCGGGAGATCCCGACGGGGGCGTGTGGTGGCGCGCTCAGGTCAGCTCAGCTCGGCTTGCCACTTGCCGCGGCCGAGGAAGGTACGGCCGTCGGGCATGATGTCCACCCGGGCCCCTCGCACCGGTAGCTCGCCGTGACTCAGCCAGTAGTCGCGGACCTTGTCGAGCGCGTCCCACAGTCGGCGGGGGCCGCCCTGGTGCACGGTGGGCCGCTCGTTCCCGGTCGCCGTCGCCCGGGCCCACGATCCGTCGGCGTGTGCCATGAGCGCGACACGCTGCTCGCCGTCCTCCCGGTACTCGTGCTCGATACCGGGTGCCTCGACGTCGAGCATGGACGCGAGGTCCCACGCGTTCGCCACGTCGACGACGGGGTATGGACCGCGGGTGACGTCGTCTCCGTCCAGCTCCGCGGCCTTGGCGAGGCGAACGGCCACCCCGGGCGGGTAGTCGTCACCGTGGCGCGCGTGCATGAACCCTGCCCGGTCCCACTCGACGCGCCCGGTCGCGCCCCCGTCCTCGTCCTTCTCGGCCGTGACGAGGAGGGAGGTACCGGCGATCGTGGTCACCAGCCGACCGCCGGGGCGGAGCACCCGCAGCCAGCCTTCGGGGATGGTGCGTACGGACACGGTGGCGACGATCCGATCGAAGCTCGCGGGCTCGTACGGCAGGTCCCCGGTCGCGTCGATTGTGTCGATCGTGGGAGCGACCCCAGCCTCGCTCGCCCGCTTGCGGGCGGCCTCGGTCAGGTAGGGGTCGACGTCGACGCTCGTCACCTGCTCGTCGCTCAGCCGGCGGGCAGCGAGGGCGGCCCCGTACCCGCTTCCCGTGCCCACGTCGAGCAGCCGGTCGCCATCGTCGATGTGGGCATGCTGGAACATGCCTACGACCAGGCTCGGCAGGGTGGCCGAGGACGTCGGCCGGCCATGCGGCCGGTCGGCCGCCGTGGCGTGGTCGGCGTGTAAGGGGCCGATACGGGTCACGAGCGAGGTGTCGCGGTACGCCGCGTCAAGCCAGCGGTCCGGGTCTGAGGGTCCGTCGTGCAGCTCCCAGCCGTCCGAACCGCGCTCCCACCATCGGGGGACGAACAGGTGCCGTGGCGTGGCGGCGACGGTCGGCGCCCATCGGGAGTGCCGGTGTGTTGCGGCGCCGGCCAGAGCGACGGCGCGGGTGGACCAGTTCACGCGTGAACTCCAAGAGAGGGGGGCGGGGCGGGTGCGAAGTGCTTCGGGTTGCAGGCGGGCGTACGGGCGGGGTCGCAGTCGTTCGAATCGGCCGGGGTACAGGCATCGGCGCGCGGCTCGGGCACGGCCGCAATCATCTCGCCCCATCGGTCGCTGTGCAGGATCTCGGCGAGACGCTGTTCGCGGACGTTGCCGGCGACCATGAAGCGGCTGAGGATGCAGCCGGACACAGCCCCGTCGGGGGAGACGGACACGCGGTGCCGGAAGCAGTGCCCGCACAGCTCGGCGGCGGTCGGCATGCTCGTGTCCTGCTCGGCCGCACGTCCGACCTTGCGCATACGGTCGACCTGGATTTCCTTGATGCCGAGCCGGTGCAGCTCCGCTTTGGCCTGCTCGACGCGCTGCCCCTCGATCACTTCGACGATGCCGGCCCGCATGGCGATACCGAGGCGGACCGCTTCGACGATGTTCGCCCTGGTGCGGTCGAGGCTTCCGCGCGTGCGGGTGATCTCCTCGTGCTGGGCCCGGTCGTCGCTGTAGTAGGACGTGGCGAGGCAGACGCCCTTACGACTGAACGAGTCCCAGAGAGACGGCCGTACGTGGGTGAGGTTCGAATACACCTCGACGCCGAGGCCGACGTCGAGCGCCTCGTCGATGAACTTTGGCAGGTGCGGCGAGAGGGTCGGCTCGCCGCCGATGAACTGGACCAGGGGAATGCCCAGCTCGGCCACGTCCGCGATGACGTGCGACCAGTCGTCGCGGGTCATGTGCCCGGAGGGCGCCTGCGGGCTGCTGTCGGTGCAGCAGTGGGTACACCGGAGTTGGCAGGTCCCGGTGATCTCCAGCTCAACGGATTGGATACCGATCACGGTAGCTGTGCTCACGTGAGTGCCTCCATGAGTAGACGGGTGCGACCCTGACCCTGCGGTCGCCTGGGGTGGTGCACCGCCCCCGCGCCGCGGGGGAACCGGTAAAAACGCGGGGGCGGCGGTCAACGGGCGGCGTGCCTCGCCGGTTTCCGGCGGCGCCGGCCCGCCCTCGCCGGGGAGGGTTGGCACCCGGCGGGGGCGGGGGACTGTGGGGGCTTGGGCGGCATCAGCAGGGGAGCGGCGAGCAGGCTGTACCGGGCGTCATAGTCGGTAACGCTGATGCGGTACGGCTCGGCGGCTGCGAGTGTCAGCAGGGCCTGCTCGTACTGGCCGGGTTCCTGAGCCCATGCGTACAGGTAGGTGTGAGGGCGGGGACACGTAGGCCCGGTGGGGACGACGGCAGCCCTTCCGAGGTAGGGCTCGCCAGGGTGGGGGTCGAACAGGCGGGCGAGGCGCAGCGCTTCGGCTTGCATCCATCGGGCGGCCAGTCGCGGCGTGGGCGCTCGGTAGGTGGCGAGTATGACATCGCGGGTGCCGCTGAGGTCGTGGGCGGTCGCGGAACAGTGGAAGGCGAGGGGGAGCCGCGCGGAAGTGTGTGCCGAGCCAGGCGGAGCGAGCGTCAGCACAGCCGCGCTCACGGCTTACCCCCTCGGGCCTGGTGCCGCTGCTCGATGATGTGATCAAGCTGGATTTGATACAGCTCGACCTGCGCGGGCTCCAGAATCAGGACCGACTCGGACATGCCGCCGTCTTCGTGGTGGACCATGACCGGTAGGGCGGTCTGCTGCGCCCGGTGGTCGTAGATGACATCCCGTTTCAGGGGACTGACGTGGGTGACCGGCACGGGCACGGGGCGCAAGGTGTTACCGCTGGACGGGGCCGACCATTCCCGGCCACCTCCCGGCGGGCGCAGGTGGTAGGACGCAGAGCTTGCGCTTGGCACGGCGACGACGACGCCGATCCGCCCTCTCTCCGCAAGGTCTGAGGCGAGGTCGCCGAGCCGGGGGCGAAACGGGGCGCCTGCGCTTAACTCGGCGCTCTGAGCGGGAAGTTGCTTCGGAGTCTGTTCGGCCATGCCCCGAAGCTAAGAGGAGGGCGGCGGCCGAATATGAACCGCAGGAATATCACCCTCATCCATCGAGGTGAAAGCGGTCTGACATGCGGCGCAGCTTCTCGCGGGTGGTCGCTCGTTCGGCGTAGACGAGGCTACGCAGGGTTGACCGTGCAATGGGGTGGTTGCGGATGAGCTGGGGCGCGATGTGTTCGGCCTTCTCCAGTTCCTTCAACGCCTTGTCCCGGTTTCCATCCCAAAGCCACGCGCGGGCAAGATCCATGTGGTGATGTCCCTGGCGGGAGTTGGGGAGTCCGGCGACAAGTTCCGAACTGGTCTTGCGGTTTATGGCCAGAGCCCTTCGCTGCTCGCGCATCTCAAGCGCAACGCTGATGGCGTGGATCTGGACGTTGCCCGGCGAGAACGTGAGCGAATGCCGGTCGTACACCGGCGGACCGGAGCATTCGCCCAACCGATCTGCGGCGTCCCTGGCGTGCGCGATGCGGTCTTCGGCCTCCGCTCGGAGTCCGCCCCGTGCTGCCGTAACCGCCGCGCGCAGTTGCAGCGATCCCCATGCGCGAATGGCCAGCGGTTCGCCCTGGTCGTATCCCTGCTGCACGCTTCGAAGCGCCTTGTCCGAGAGGGCGGCGGCGTCCGCCCAATCTGCGGTTGCCCACATGTCCCATACCCGCATCCAGTCGGCGACGGCTGGCATGACGGAGTCACCAGACAGCCGCGCTGACCATGCGGCTCGTTCACAGGCCATGGCGACCAATTCGGGGTGGCCGAGGGCGTGTGCGGCGGTGTGCGCGAACTTGCAGCACACGGCGTAGATCGCGAACGCTTCCTCGCGCTCATGACCAGTGGATACCTCGGCGAGGGCGCGCGCTTCCCGGAACAGGTCGGGAAGCACCTGCATGATCGCGACGTTCGCCGCTGCGTCGCGTAGGCGCTGCAGTCGGGTGGTCTCCTGCCAGAGCTGACTGGCCGGCCGCGGGGTGCCGTCGAAGATGGGGGTGAGGTCGTATCGGCGCAGCTCGCGCAGGACTGATGACGCGGCGATCTGCCATTGATTTTCGTCGGGTGAGCTGTTGTACGGACGGCCGATCAGGTCGTTCGGGTGTACATGCAGCTCGGCGGCGAGCAGATTGAGCAGGCCGACCCGGTCAAGTTCGATGAGGCCGCGTTCCATCTTCGATACCCACCCCTGAGACTTCCCCAGGGCGGCGGCGAGGTCGGCCTGGGGCATCCCGAGACGGAGCCGTGCGCGACGTGCGCGGCGGCCGATCTCCTCGGCTTCTTCCAACATCAGTGCGCCCCCTTTGCGGTGTGGCGCCGGCGGGGTTCAAACGGGCGGCGAGGCATCCGTGCTCCATCCGTCGGGCGTATACCTCAGAACGGTACCCATGGTGCGGGGCGGGTGTGGAGCGCTACCGAGCAGGAAGGGCAACAGGAACGACAAAGGCGCCCCCGCTCCGGCGCGAGGCCGGGCGGGGGCGGTGCGGACGGCCCGCGCGATCTCCTCGCAGCGCTGCGTGTGGTGATCGCCGAACACTTTGTGCTGATGCTTCGTCGTGAAAGCCACGTGGGTGTGCAGTGAATGCGCAGTGTCTGTCAGTTCTGATCGATTAGACCGGACATGAACCAATTGTGAGTATGGTATTTGCTATGCGGCTTCGTTACTCGTTCCGCGTCTACCTGACGCCTGGGCAGTGTCTGTGTGCTCGCCGGGTGTTCGGCTGTGTGCGGACGGTGTGGAACGACGCCCTGGCGGTGCAGAAGCGCGTCAAGGAATCGAACAAGCTGCTCGGCAACCCCGCGTCACGCCTTCGGGAAGGCCCCTACCAGGCCATTCCGAGGAACCAGCAGCTCGGGAAGTCTCTGATCACCGAGGGGAAGAAGACACCTGAGCGGACATGGCTCGACAACTGCCCGGCCCCGGTGATGCAGCAGGCGCTGCGGGACCTGGACAAGGCATGGGCCGCGCACGAGGACTCCAAGCAGGGTAAGCGGCCCGGCCCGTTTGTGCGGCCGCCCACATTCAAATCCAAGAAGGACACCCGGCAGTCGGCCCGGTTCACCGCCAACAGTCGGTTCAAGATCCTCGATGACGGCCACCTACGCTTGCCCAAGATCGGGGATGTCGAGGTTCGCTGGTCCCGTGACCTGCCTTCCAGCCCCAGCTCAGTGACGCTGATCAAGGATTCTGCCGACAGATGGTTCGTGTCGTTCGTCGTGGAGACCAAGCCCGAGGACGATGCTTTGCCTCCCCTGGACGACGACCGGGACGTGGGCATCGACCTGGGTCTAACCAGGTTCGCTGTCCTGTCCGACGGCACACACATCCAGCACCCGCGCTTCTTGAAGCGGGCCGAGAAGAAACTTAAGCGGGAACAGTCCCGCCTGTCGCGTAAACAGAAGGGATCGAAGAACCGGGATAAGCAGCGCCGGAAGGTCGCCCGAGCCCACGTCAGGGTGGCGGATGCGCGACGGGACTTCCACCACAGATGGTCTTCGAAGCTGGCCCGTGAGAACCAAGCAGCCTCCGCGGAGTCCTTGTCGGTGCGAGCCCTCGCTCGTGGCATACACGCCAAGTCCGTCCATGACGCCGGCTGGGCATCTTTCCTCAGCATGCTTGCATACAAGATGACCCGGTACGGACGCACATTCACCAAGATCGCCCGAGACTTCCCTTCCAGCCAGATGTGCTGCCGCTGTGGACACCGGGACGGCCCCAAACTCTTGCACGTGCGTCAGTGGACATGTCCCAAGTGCGCCACCGTCCTCGACAGAGACTGGTGTGCCGGGACCAACATCCGAACCGAGGGCCGCCGCATCCGTGGCGTCCCAGTGACCGCACCACCCACCCCAGGGCCTGGGGCCCGCCGCCGGTAACGGCGTCGGTAAAAGCCTGCGAAGCGCTGTAAGTCCCACACGGTCGGAAATCGTGAGGCCCGCGCACAACCCCTCACCGAAAGGAGAGGGAGGAACCAGGAAACACCGGGGTCCTCGGCTCACCACATGAGCCGAGGACGGACGGAGTCTCTCCCTCTTCACGACGGAGAGGCGAAGGTCAACAGGAGGCCGAGATCCGCCGGACCCACCGGCTGGCCCGTCGCCGCGCGATCAAGGAACTCCGCGCCCGGCGCACCGCCGGGCGCGCCGACGACGCCACCGAGGGCGCCGACCGGCCGTGACCCCCGGGTCAGCGCCGACCGGCCGTGACCCGAAGGGGTCAGAGGGAGCGGGCGGCGCCGCCCTCGGGGCAGACGACCTCGTCGCCGGTGACGGCCCCGAACCCGGCGGTGTCGGTCTTCGGCGCCTCGACCCGGACCGGCCGTACGCCCTCGTAGTCCGCGCCGATCGTGATCTGCATCACCGCGCCCTGCCCGGCCACCGGCTTCAGCCGGGCCCCGGGCAGCGCGGCCGCCAGTGAGCGCACCGAGCGGTCCCAGACGGGGTCGTACGTGATCACCGTGTGCCGGACGTCGGGGGTCGCGGCGTCGGCGGGGGAGCCGGTGGTGGCGAAGCCGGTGGCGTGCAGCGCGCGGTCCGCGCGGCGGGCGAGCCCCGTCGTATTGGTGCCGTTGAGCACATGCACCCGGACCCGGGCCGGGTCCACGTCCACCGGGGTGGCCCGGACCCGCTTCGGGTGGTGGGTGACGAGCGGCCGGTCCTCGCGGAGGGTGGTGAAGAGCCGCTCGGCCCTGGCCTGGTTCCAGCGGAGCGTGGAGCCGGCCCCCTTCACCGCCACACCGGGCAGCACCACCGGGACCGAGGCGAACTCCGAGGACGCGGGGGAGACCCCGCTCATCGCCCGCCCCAGGGCGACCATGTCCTCCGCGCCGAAGCCGTGGTCGGCGCGGACCGAGCCCAGCAGGGCCCCGGCCACCCGGTTGAACCGCACCGGGTTGAGCAGGATGCCCCCGGCCGTGGTCTGGTGGACCACGGCCGCCATGAAGCGCTGCTGCCGCTGGATCCGGCCCAGGTCGGAGGTGCCGTCCACATGCCGGGAGCGGACGTACTGCAGCGCCTGGCCGCCGTTCAGCACATGGGTGCCGGCGGGCAGGTCAAGACCGGTGTGATCGTCCTTGAGCGGCCGGGCGGTGCAGATCTTCACCCCGCCGAGCACATCGACCGTCTTCATGAAGCTGGTGAAGTCCACCTCGAGGTAGTGGTCGATATGGACGCCGGTCAGATGCTCCACGGTGCGCACGGTCAGGCTCGGCCCGCCCTCGGCGTACGCGGCGTTGAGCTTCCGCGGATGGCTCGGATGGCGCTTGCCGGTGGCGTCGGTGTAGGCGGGGATCCTGGCGTACGAGTCGCGGGGCAGGCTGACCGCGCTGACCCGGCGGTGGTCGCCCGACAGATGCATCAGCATGATCGTGTCGGTGCAGCGGCAGGGGGCTCCGCCCAGCCGGTACAGCGCCTTCTCCCGGGGCGTGATCTTCTCCCGTCCGTCCGTGCCGACCACGAGGAAGTTGACGCCCCCGCCGGTGCTCTTCGGCCGGTTGTCCAGGCCGCCGAAGGCATCCACCCGGTGGATCCCGGAATCGAGTTCCCTGACCAGCAGATGCCCGATGCCGCTGACCGCCAGCACCAGACAGGCGCCGCCCGTGGCCAGCCGCAGCCCCCAGCGGGGGCGGCGGGCGCGGGGGCGCGACGGGCGCGGCGACCGGACCGGTGCACTCACTCCGGGGACCTCCGTGAACTTCGGGGGGCTGGGCGGAACCGCCTCACCGTAGGCCCATACGACGATCGCCTTGACGGCCCCACGCCGCCCGTACGGGGCGCTGCCACCCGGGCGGCGCGTTCCGGCGTCCCCCATTCGCGGTAACGTGGCCCGGAAACCGCAGTCCTTTGGGGCCCCCGCCCCCAGTTTCCTGGGGCCCGGCCCCCGAACCCCGAGGTGCCATGCCCCCGCATCAGCTCCCGGCCGTCTCCGTGATCATGCCGGTGCTCAATGAGGAACGCCATCTGCGCAATGCCGTACGGCACATCCTGGAGCAGGAGTACGACGGTGAGATGGAGGTGGTGATCGCGCTCGGCCCGTCCGCGGACCGCACCGACGAGATCGCCGCCGAACTGGTGGCGGAGGACCCCCGGGTGCATACGGTCCCCAACCCCACGGGCCGCACCCCCGCCGCCCTGAACGCGGCGATCAAGGCGTCCCGCCATCCGGTGGTGGTCCGGGTCGACGGCCACGGCATGCTCTCGCCCGACTACATCGCGACCGCCGTACGGCTCCTGGAGGAGACCGGCGCGCAGAACGTCGGCGGGCTCATGCACGCCGAGGGCGAGAACGACTGGGAGAAGGCCGTCGCCGCCGCCATGACCTCCAAGATCGGGGTGGGCAACGCGGCCTTCCACACCGGCGGTGAGGCGGCCCCCGCCGAGACCGTCTATCTGGGCGTCTTCCGGCGCGAGGCGCTGGAGCAGCAGGGCGGCTACAACGAGGAGTTCATCCGCGCCCAGGACTGGGAGCTGAACTTCCGGATCCGCGAGGCCGGCGGGCTGATCTGGTTCTCGCCCGAGCTGAAGGTCTCCTACCGGCCGCGGCCGAACGTGCGGGCCCTGGCCAAGCAGTACAAGGACTACGGCCGCTGGCGCCATGTCGTGGCCCGCTTCCACCAGGGCTCGATCAACCTGCGCTATCTCGCCCCGCCGACCGCCGTCGTCGCCATCGCGGCGGGCATCGTGCTGGGCGCGGCCGTCACCCCGTGGGGCTTCGTGATCCCCGGCGGCTATCTGGCCGCGATCGTCGCGGGCTCGCTCCCGGCGGGCAAGGGGCTTCCGGTGACGGCCCGGCTGCGGATCCCGGTGGCGCTGGCGACCATGCACATGTCGTGGGGCTGGGGCTTTCTGACCAGTCCGCGGGCGCTCGCCAAGAAGGTCATCGCCAGTCGTCGCCCGGCGGTCATGGCGCCGTAGCCGCGCCCGTACGCCTCGTACGCGAACGACGCCTCGTACGCCGAAGGGGCCGGACCCGGTGCGGGTCCGGCCCCTCCGCATGCGTGACGGGGCGTCTGACGAGGCTCGGGGGCGTCAGAAGGTGTAGCCCGGGTTGACCTTCATGCAGCCCTTCTCCTCGCCGTTGAGCGCGTCCGCGCTCTTGGGCGTCTTGTCGCCGTCGTCCGCCGCCGCCTTCGGATAGGCGGTGCCCTCGCGCCAGTCGTTGCCGACCACCAGGGTGACCTCCTGCACCGACTTCGACGACTTCACCGCGGACTTCGGCAGCTTCAGCGCCTTGGCCACGGCCAGGGCGTCGCCCTGCCGGGGCTCGTCCGGGTAGAGGATGGTGGTGTCGGCCTGCGAGATGAGCACCGTGTTCGCGGTGGCCTTGGCGTAGCCCAGCCGCGCCAGTTCGGAGGTGATGACCGCGGCCCGGCCGGAGACCGGCCCCAGGACGGTGCTGGCGGTGCCGTTCTGCACCACCACCGGGATCTGCTCCTTGGGCGCGGTGGGTGCCGGGGTGGCGTCGGGCTTCTTCTTGTCCTTGCCGTCCAGGCTTATGTCGTTGCGCAGCAGCGAGAAGGTCTGCTCGGCGTCGCCCGGCTTGGGCAGTACGTACTCCCCGCCGCCGCCGTACTCCCAGGGCATGGTGATCATCGTGGTGCGCTTGGTCGGCACCCGCTTGAGGTCATTGCCCAGGTCGTAGAGCTTCTTGACGGTGCCGAGGCCGTGGTCGACGGTCAGCGCGTCGGTGGCGGCCTCCGCGAGGTCCATCAGCTTGCCCGGGTCGCTGAGCTTGGTGCCCGACTTCAGCTGGCGGATCATCGACGTCATATACATGTGCTGGGCCTTGGCCCGGCCGATGTCGCTGTTGTCCTCGAAGCCGTAGCGGGTGCGCAGCCACTGGAGGGCCTGGACGCCCTTGACGTTGTGGGTGCCCTTGGTCAGCTTCAGCCCGGAGCCATGGCCCTTGCTGTCATGGGAGTAGACGTTGTTGTCCACGCACACCGGGACGCCGCCGATGGCGTCCGCCATGGAGACCACCCCGGAGAAGTCGATCATCATGAAGTGATCGATGTAGACGCCGGTGAGCTCCTTCCAGGTGGCGACCGTGCAGCCCGGACCGCCGTGCTGGAGCGACTGGTTGATGGCTCCCTCGGTCTTCGGATACACCGTGCCGTCGTGCGGATCGGTGCACTGGGGGATGGTCACCCGGGTGTCGCGCGGGATGCTGACCACCGACATGTTGCCGCGGTCGGCCGAGACGTGCACCAGCATCTGCACATCGCCCAGCGGCTTGCGGTCCGCGTCCTGCTTGGCGCCGCCCAGCTTGACGTTCTCCGCGGTGTTCCGGCTGTCGGAGCCGATGAGCAGGATGTTGAGGGGGGTCTGTCCGGCGGCGTTGGGCTCGGGCTTGCCGATCTTGCTGTCGCCGAGGTCCAGATCCTCCTTCTTCAGATTGCCGTTCAGGTGTTCGTAGTAGAAGTATCCGGCGCCGGCCGCGCCGAGCACCAGCACGGCCAGCGTCAGGGCGGTCCAGCGGAGGATCCGTACCCCGCGGCTCCGCTTCGGCCGCCCCTGACCACCCGGCCGGCGCCCCGCGCCGTGCGACGCGGGGCCCTCCCCTTTCGGCGGGCTGTCATCCTCACCGTGCTCACGTGGTTCGGGAACGGTGGCCCGCCGCCCTCTCTCCCCCCGCACACTGCTCTCCCGCATCGGGCCCTCCCCGCAGTCTCTCTGTCGTCCGGCCCGATGGACGAGGGTGGATCCGCTGGCCGGCGACGGTCACTTGGCGCAGACGTCCTTGTCGTCGGCCTCGACCCTCTGAATGTCCTTCGGCGCCTTCGACGGGGCGGAGATCGGTGTGCCGGCGCCCTTGAAGTCCGCGCCCAGCGTCAGGGTCATCTCCGCCATCGGCTCGGCGTCCTTCGTGCCTTCCTTCATGGCGGAGGCGGGCAGCCCCATGCTGTCGGCCAGCCGACGCGCCTGGTCGGCCTGGTTGGGAGCGTACTCCAGCGTCGTCTTCTTCAGTTCTGACGGAGCGTTTCCGCCGTTGCTGGTGCGGGACATCCCCTCGGTGTTCTGCATCCAGTCGACGGTCTCCTGGGCGGCGCCGAACTGCCCGCTGCCGTTGAGCACCTTGACTCGGACGTCGGCGGGATCGGCCTTCGGCCCCTTGAGCCGCGCCGCCTGCTCGTCCTTGGCCGCCTTCTCCTTCTTCTTGACCTCGGTCAGCGAGATGTCCTGCCGGACCATGGAGAAGAGCGGCTCGGCCTTGGTCTTGTCGAGCAGCACGGTCGCACCGTCGGTGTTGTCGACGACCGGAACGGTCGCGAAGGTGACGTTCTTGAGATCGACCTTGCTCAGGTTCTTCCCCAGCGAGGCCAGCTTGGAGACGGTGCCGATCCCGGTGTCCACGGTGAGCGCCTTGGTGGCCGTCTGGGCCAGGTCCCACATCTTGCCCGGGTTGGAGAGCGTCCCGCTGGCCTTCATCTTGCGCATCAGCGAGCTCAGGAACTGCTGCTGGAGCTTGATCCGGTCCAGGTCGCCGCCGAAGCCGACGGCGTGCCGGGTCCGGACGAACGCCAGGGCCTGCTCGCCCTGGACCGTGTGCCGCCCCTTCTTCAGGTTCAGGTGCGACTTGGGGTCGTTGATGTCCTTGCCGAGGCAGATGTCCACCCCGCCGACCGCCGTGGACATGCTCTTGACCGCGTTGAAGTCGGCCATCATGAAGTGGTCGACCTGCAGCCCGGTGAGCTTCTCCACCGTCTGCCAGGTGCAGCCGGGGTTGCGGCCCTCCTGCCCCAGACTGGTGTTGAACCGCACCTCCTCCTCACCCGGGATCGTCTTCTCCTCGCCGTCTTCCTTCACGGTGCAGTCGGGGATGTCGGTGATCATGTCGCGCGGGAAGCTCAGCACCGTCGCGTTCGACCGGTCCTCGGAGACGTGGAACAGCAGGGTGGTGTCGGCGTGGCCGACGCTACCCGCGTCGCCGTAGCCCTCGTTCCCCTTGCCGTCCCGGCGGTCGGTGCCGATCAGCAGGATGTTCATCGGGCCGTCGGAGACCGCGGCGTTGTTCTCGCCGACGTCGACCTTGCTGATGTTGTTGTTCAGGTGCTGATAGACGAAGTACGCCGCGGCCGAACCGCCCACCAGCAGGAAGGCCAGAGTGCCGCTGCCCCAGTAGAGCGCCTTCTTCGTCTTCGACTTCTTCGGCTTCGGCTTGCGACGGCTGACCGGGCCCGTCGCCTTCGCCGCCTCCTGTTTGGCCGCGCGGCGGCGCCCTCTGGGCTCGGAGCCGACGGCGTTGTCACCGCTCGATGATCTGGAGACCCGTCGCAGCTCCGTGGTGTCGTCCGCCGATGTCTCGGCGGCATTCAGCCGCAGCTCGTAGTTCCCCGTATTCGGGTCGAACACCCACTGATCGGCTGGGTCAAAGTCACCCGCCCCGCCAGGGCCTTGCGCGTCCACGGTCGCCTATGTCCTCCGTCGGTGCCACGCGGCGCCTCCCCCTCAAGGCGCTCCATCCGTCCTTACGCAGTGCGCGGCCACCTCGTAGAGCGCACCGGATCGCTCACACTATCCGTCCAGATCCGCGTCAAGCGACGCCGGTGACAAATTCCACTTCCCTACAACTGGGCAATCTGCCCAATCCTTATCTGAATCCTTCACGATTCATGGGCCGCCCTTATGATCCTTTTACTCGCAGATGCCGCGCGCCGCCGTCGTTCCCTGGTACCCGGTGAGGTCGGCGGCCTTGGGCCCGCCGCCCGTCGAAGCCGTGACCGCATGGGACACCGGCACCGGCCGATCCAGCCGCAACTGCCGGAACAGCCGGTCGGCATCGGGTTGGACGAGCTCATCGCGGTTCTTGTTGTAGGTGTAGGGCTGCCGCGGAATCGTCAGGAAGCGGATCTTGTCCCGGGGGATGTCCCGCACGCCGCGCACCAGAGCGTACAGATCTTTGAGCGAATCCAGGCCCGGATCCGTGGTCAGCGAGGACGTCGCCGCGTTGAGCACCGGATACAGCTTCGCGGGATTGAGCAGCACACCATTGCTCTGCACTTTCTTCACAAGCGAGCTCATGAACTCCTGTTGCCGTCCGATGCGCTCCGTGTCGCTGCCGTCGCCGATGCTGTACCGGGCGCGCACATAGCCCAGGGCCTGCTCGCCGTGGAGGACCTGACGGCCCGCGGGCAGCTTCAGATGCGCCTCGGCGTCGTCCACGGGCTCCTTCAGGCACATCTCCACCCCGCCCACCGCGTTCACCAGCCGCTTGAAGCCACTGAAGTCCACGATCATGTGATGGTCGACGCGGATCCCGGTCAGCTTCTCGACGGTGCGGATCGAACAGGCCGCGCCACCGGATTCGAACGCCCAGTTGAACTGGGCGAACCGGGCCTGGGTGTGCTTTCCGTCCGGCCCTTCGCAGGCCGGGATGTCCACCATCAGATCGCGCGGGATGGAGACGGCGGTGGCGCTCTTCCCGCCGGCCTGCAGATGCAGCAGGATCGTGGTGTCCGAGCGCTGGGTGCCGGTGTCCTTGCCGTATTTGCCGTTGCCCTTGCCGCCCCGGTTGTCGGAGCCGATCAGCAGGATGTTCTGCGCGTCCCGCACCACCGACACCGGCCGCTCGGCCTCGTACTTCTTCAGCTCGTTCGCGGTCCGGGTGTCGGTGCGGATATTGCCGTCGAGGCGCTCGTAGAACCACCACCCCACCCCGGCGACCGACAGCACCAGCAAGGCCACGCCCAGCGCGAGGACGCGCGGCCAGCGGCGCCTGCGTCTCGGCGCAGGCTCAGAGCTGTCGGTCGTCACGTCCGCGTCCTCCCACCCGTCTTCCGCCCGGGGGCGGAGCGGCATCGCATGCCGGGATACCGATTAACGGAACAGACATGCGAAGCCCGTACATGGTTGTACGTATCCGTAGATCATCGCGCGGGGTGGGCGGCGCGGCCCGTGGACTCGGCTCTCGGTCCGCCGGACGGGTCAGGGGAGGGGCGGTCGGGTTTTGGGGCAGGCCGGGGGTGTGGGCGTGGGCGTGGGTGTGGTCTCAGGGCGTGGTGGCGGTGACGCGTTCGCTCTCCTTGCGGCCGGCCAGCCCCTTCTCGTCCAGCCGGTCCAGATGGCGGCAGAGCACCACCGAACCGCCACTGGCCAGCGGCGCGTACAGCCCGTACGACAGCCCCTCCCAGGTGCCGTACGACAGCCCCGACAGGATCCGCGAACCGGGTCCGAGCCCCCGCCCGGCGGCGTCGGCGCCCGCCCGCTCCACCACCTCGGCGCTCGTCAGCTCCTGACCGTCGACGGCCAGCGCGGGCGTATACGGGTCCACGGGGGAGTACGGGGCGAAGCGGTCGCCCTGGCTGGGCACCTCCACGGCGTAGTCCGCGAACCCCTCCGGCAGTTGCGGGAAGCGGCCGCCCAGGGGCTGCAGCGACAGCGCCACCCGCTCCCCGGAGCACTCCCGCGCCTCCTTGAGGCTGTCCGGGCCGCTGACGACGAGGTCGGCGGAGGCCGGGTCGCCCCCGATGTCCACGAGGACCCCGACCGAGGAACAGGCCACCAGCCACACGGCGGTCTGCCAGTGGGCGGGGAGCAGTAGTGCGCATCTGTCGCCGGGCGCGGCGGCGAGATCGTCCTGGAGGAGATTGGCGGTCTTCGCCACCCAATTGGCGAAGGTGGCCACGGAGAGTTCGACGCGTTCGCCCGTGGCGTCGTCGTAGAAGGTTACGAGCGGGCGCGAGGGATCCGCGTCGAGCGCGGATCCCAGCAGGTCGGCAGGGGTGCGATCGGTGGCGTTCACCCGCGCAAGCCTACGCGCCGAAGATGCGGCGCGGATGGGGTCGGTGGGGTCCGGGTCACCGGACGGTCCGCGACGTGTGCGCTCTTCCGAATGGACAGTTTTGTCCCTTTATGTAGACGATTTCAATCATGCGTGCATACCTGGCATCCTCGATCGGCGTCGCGTGCACCGCCGCCCTCGCCCTTCCCCTCGCCCTGCACCCCGGCCCCGCCCACGCCCGTACCGAGCGGACCGTCGCCGTCGGCTCCACGCGATCGCTGCCGCTGCGCCCGCCGCACTCGCTCGCGGGCGGCGGGCCGGACCGGGGCGCGGCCGCCGGGCGCGGTGACGCCGCGGTCGAGCGGGAAGTCACCGCGTCGGGCGTGCGGCCGTTCTCGCTCGTCGGCATCGTCTGGGACCGGCCCTCCGCGGAACTCCGCGGCCGGGCGCAGGTGCGCACCCGCGCGGTCGGCGGCGCGTGGTCGCCATGGCGCGAGCTGCTGCCGTACGGGGACGAGGCCCCCGACCCGGACTCGCCCGAACTCCGGAGCGCACGGGCGCACGGCGGCACCGCGCCGCTGTGGGTCGGCGCCTCGGACGCCGTCCAGGCACGGGTGCGGCCGGAACGGGCGGCGACGGCGGACGCGGGGTCGGGAGATACGCGGGCGGGAGATACGCGGGCGGGAGATACGCGGGCGGGGGACGTGGGGGTGGCGGACGCGGGGGCGGCGGCCCTGCCGTCCGGGCTGCGGCTGGAGCTGATCGACCCGGGTGAGCCCCCGGCGCCGCCGGGGCCGGACCGGGCCGCACTCCGCGCGCTTCCGGGGCATCCGGTGCCGACGGCGGGGGGCGGGGCGTCGGCGTCAGGTGGTGGTGTGCCGGGTGCGAAGCCGACGGTGGTGGGTTCGCCGGGAAGGCCGTCCTGGGGGGCCTCCGGGCCGTCGGGGCCGTCCGCCGGATCGTCCCTGCCCCCCACGTCGTCCGTGAAGCCGACCCCCAGACCCTCCGTATCCGTAACCACCACCACCCCGCCGCCCAGCGCGCTCGACACCGACGCCGACGCCGAGACGGCCAATGCGGCTGCCGCCCGCTACAGCGCGCCGCGGCCCGGCATCGTCACGCGCGCGGGCTGGGGCGCCGACGAGAAGATCCGTGAAACGGGCCACGTCTACAGCAAGACCGTGAAGGTCGCCTTCATCCACCACACCGTGACGGGCAACAATTACAGCTGCTCACAGGCGCCCTCCGTGTTGCGCGGTATCTACCGCTACCACGTGCAGAGCCTGGGATGGCGTGACTACGGCTACAACTTCACCATCGACAAGTGCGGAAAAATCTACGAAGGCCGCTCCGGCGGTGTGACCAAAGCCGTACGCGGGGCCCACACGCTGGGCTTCAACACCAACAGCATGGGCGTCGCCGTCCTCGGCACTTTCACCTCCAAGAAGCCCTCGGCCAAGGCCGTGAAGGCCGTCGCCAAGCTCACCGCGTGGAAACTGGGTCTCTTCAAGCGGAATCCGCGCGGTACGACGCATCTGGTGTCAGGCGGCGGCAACAAGTACAAAAAGGGCGCGAACGTAAAGCTCCATGTGATCGCGGGTCACCGCGACGGCTTTGCCACCGAGTGCCCCGGCAAGCGTCTCTACAAGAAGCTCGGTTCGGTGCGGAAGACGGCCGCCCGCCTCCAGGGGCGCTGATCAGGCGCGGTCCGGGGATCTGCATACACTGGCCGCCGACCGGCGAGCCCCAGCAGGAAGCAGAGACGTACGTGACCAATGCGCCAGCAACGCCATCGCCAGAGGCGATCCTCCTGGTCGGCGGCAAGGGAACCCGGTTGCGCCCGATGACGGTGCACACTCCCAAGCCGATGGTCCCGGCGGCCGGTGTTCCGTTTCTGACCCACCAACTCGCCCGCGCCCGCGCCGCCGGGGTCGAGCACATAGTGCTCGCCACGTCCTATCTGGCTGAGGTCTTCGAGCCGTACTTCGGTGACGGCTCCTCGCTCGGCCTGCACCTGGAGTACGTCACGGAGGAGGAACCGCTCGGCACCGGCGGCGCCATCCGCAACGTCGCCTCCCGGCTGCGCTCGGGCCCCGACGACCCGGTGCTCATCTTCAACGGCGACATCCTCACCGGCCTCGACATCCGCGCCCTCGTCGACAACCACCGCACGACGGGCGCCGATGTCTCCCTGCACCTCACCCGGGTCCCGGACCCGCGCGCGTACGGGCTGGTGCCCACGGACGAACGGGGCAGGGTCACCGCCTTCCTGGAGAAGCCGCAGACCCCCGAGGAGATCGTCACCGACCAGATCAACGCGGGCGCGTACGTCTTCAACCGCTCGGTCATCGACACGATCCCCGCCGACCGCCCCGTCTCCGTGGAACGCGAGACCTTCCCCGGTCTGCTCGCGGAGGGCGCCCACCTCCAGGGCATGGTGGACTCCACCTACTGGCTCGACCTGGGCACCCCCCAGGCGTTCGTCCGCGGCTCCGCGGACCTGGTGCTGGGCCGCGCCCCCTCCCCGGCCGTGCCGGGCCGCTGCGGCGACCGCCTCGTCCTGGACAGCGCCTCGGTCGCGGTCGACGCCAAACTGACCGGCGGCACGGTCATCGGCCCCCAGGCCCGGGTGGGCGCGGGCGCGCGCATCGACGGCAGCACGCTGCTGGAGGGCGCCATCGTGGAGGAGGGCGCCCAGGTCCACGACTCCCTCGTCGGCGCCGGCGCCCGAATCGGCGCCCGCACGGTCCTCCAGGGCGCGGTAGTCGGCGACGGCGCCCTGGTCGGCCCCGACAACGAGCTACGAGACGGCGTCCGGGTGTGGTGCGGAGCCGACATCCCAGCAGGAGCGGTCCGCTTCTCATCCGACCAGTAACGCCCTGACGGCGCTAGCCACCCCCAGCCTCCCCACCACCACCCCAACCGCCGACGGCGGGAACTTGGCCCCTCCGGCGGTAACCCAGCCTGCCCGGCGGGAACTTGGCTTCTCCGCCGGGAAACCTGACCTGCCCGGCGGGAACCCAGCCCTCCGGCGTCTGAGGAGCCGCCCGGCCCGGGGTGGAGCCGGGCAGGCACGGAGCCCCGTCTCTGCGCAACCAGCCTCTCCGACGCTTGAGGAGCGGAAACTCAGCCCCTCCGGCGTTTGAGGAGCGGGGTCCGGGGCGGAGCCCCGCAGCCCCAGCCCCCTCTGGCGCTTGAGGAGCGGGACCCGGGGCGGAGCCCCGCACCCTCAGCCCCTCCGGCGCTTGTGGAGCGGGGTCGGGGGCGGAGCCCCGGCGGGGGGCGAGGGGGCGGAGCCCCATCGTTTCGGGAAGGGGCGGGGTGGGGGCTCACCGCCGGAGGCACCCACACCCCGCACCCCGCGAAGGCGAAGGCGACGGCAACCCGGCCCGCACCCCGGCGAAGGCGAAAGCAAAGGCGAGGGCAACCACGCACGCCCCCAGGGCCCTACATCCCCCGAAAGTCCCGCACCGCCAAGCGAGGCGCCCGCCGAGGCGGCGTACGCCCGGACAACAAAATCAGCCGCGCCGCCCGATACCGCTGCCCCGCATAAGGCGCCAAAAGCTCAAGCATCGCCTCATCATCCGCCCCCCGCACCCCCGCAAGCGCATACCCGACAATCCCCGGCAAATGCAGATCGCCAACCGTCACCGCATCCGGCGTCCCATTACTGCGCTGCAACGTCTCCGCCGCCGTCCAAGGCCCGATACCCGGAATCAACCGCAGCCGGGCCGAGGCAGCGGCAAGGTCCATGGACGTGGCCTCCTCCAGCCGCCGAGCAACCCGGACCGCCCGCAGAATCGTCGAGGAACGCTTGGTGTCCACGCCCGCCCGATGCCACTCCCACGACGGAATCAGCGCCCAGCCCCGTGGATCGGGCATGACCCGCATCCGCGTCCCCTCCGCCGGCCCGGGCGCGGGCTCGCCATGGCGCTGGAGCAGCAGCCGCCAGGCCCGGTACGCCTCAACCCCGGTGACCTTCTGCTCCAGGATCGAGGGGATCAGAGACTCGAGGACCAGCCCGGTCCGGATGAGCCGGAGGCCGGGGTGACGCCGGTGCGCCTCGTGGACGAGCCGATGGCGGGGCACGAACGCGGACGGGTCGTCGTCCGCCCCGAGCAGGGCGGGCAGTCCGTCCAGCAGCCACTCGGCGCCCGGCCCCCAGGCCCGCCCCTCGATCTCCGCGCCCTTGCGCGCGATCCGTAGGGTCCCGGGCCCGGCCGGAGTCCGGCTCGCTCGCCAGAACGCGCCGTCCGCGCCGACCTGAAACGCGGGATCCCCGGGTCCTCGCTGCAGCACACCGAGGTTACGCGCGAGGTCACAGGGGCCTGGGGGACTCCAGACACGTCTCTCACACACGCGGCCACCCTACGACCCACCGCAGCCCCACCGGTTCGGCCCCCACCACACCACCGGTTCGGCCCCCACCACACCACCGGTTCGGCCCCCGCCACACCACCGACCGCGCCCCCGCCACACCACCGACCGCGCATCCCGCCCTACGGCGCCCAGCCACCCCCAGCCACCCCCGTCCAACCCCAAGGCGCACCCCAGCAACCACCCCCGCACCCGCGCTCCCACTCCGCACAACGCGCGCCCCCAACCCCCGCGCACGCGACCCCACCGCGCAACCGGCCCGCACAACCCCGCCCCCGGGCAACCCGCCCCCGGGCAACCCGACCCCGCACAACCCGCCCCGGCACAACCCCGGCCCCAAAGCCCAGACCGCACACACCGACCGCACACACCGACCGCACACACCGACCGCACACACCGACCGCACACACCTACCGCACCACCACGAACCCCTCGACCCCCCGCTCCGGCCGTGCCGCCGGCGGCACCGCCGCCTGGCCGACCGCGACCGCGCCCATCGGGTCCCAGTCGTCCGGCAGGCCCAGGACCTCGCGCACGACCGGGCGGCAGAACATCGTGGACGACACCCACGCCGAGCCCAGCCCCTCGCCCGCCAGCGCGACCAGCAGGTTCTGCACCCCGGCCCCGGCCGCGACCACGAACATCTCGCGCTCCGCCGTGTTCCGCCGAGGGTCGGGATACGTGTGGGCGCCGTCGGCTACCAGGCACGGGACCACCAGGTACGGAGCCTTGCGCAGCACATCCCCGCGCCGCACCCGCTTGGCGACGCTCTCCTCCGAGAAGCCGTCCCCGCGCAGATCGGCGGTCCAGGCGTCCCGCATCGCGTCCAGCAGCCGCGTCCGCGACTCCTCCGACTCCAGCAGGACGAACCGCCATGGCGTCGTATGGTGCGGCGCCGGTGCGGTGACGGCGGCGGCGACCGCGCGCCGCACCGCCGCGCCGTCCACCGGCTCATCGGTGAACTCCCGCACCGTACGGCGCAGCGTCACCGCCTCCCGTACGGCCTCGGAGGTGCCCAGCCGGAACATGTCGTCCGCGGCCCCGCGCACCAACGCCCGCGCGCCCCCGTCCTCCTCGACCTCCCGCCGATCAGACCCCTCAGCCCTCCGCCGATCAGACTCCTCGGCCCCGTCCAGCCCCTCGAACGCCACCACCTGCGGAAGCCCCCGCAACACGGCCACCGGCAACCCCTCGGCCTTGCCCTTGACCAGGTCACCCGCGGCGGCCAGCTCGTCAGCGGTGGCGACGATGGTCGCGCTCAGCGCGTTCCCGTACGCGTCGACTCCGCCGCGCAGATCGTCCAGGACCCGCACCCCGGCCGCGCCGATGGCGACGTCGGTGACCCCGGTCCGCCACGGCCGCCCGAAGGTGTCGGTGACGATGACGCCGACCTCCACGCCGAGCATCTCCAACAGCCCGGCCCGGATCGCCCGCGCCGAGGCGTCGGGGTCCTCGGGGAGCAACAGGACGGTCCCGGAAGGGGTGTTGGAGGCATCGACCCCGGCGGCGGCCATGACCAGACCGTGGCGGGTCTCGACGATCCGCGTGCGGCCGCGCCGCGCCACGACCCGTACCGTCTCGGCGTCTATGGCCGCCTCGCGGTCGGCCGCCTCGACGACGCGCCCCTCCGCCTTGCTGACGATCTTGGAGGTGACCAGCAGCACATCGCCGTGCGCGAGCCCCGGCAGACCGTCCGAGGTCGCGGCGTCGGCGATCAGCTTGGCGAGGTCGTCACCGGGCCGCACCTCGGGCATCCCGGGCAGGGCCCACACCTGGTACGACGCGTGTTCCGTCATCCCCGCACCTCTTCCGCCAGCGCCAGCGCCTCGGCCGCCATCGCCGCCGTGGCCTTGAGGTCCGCCATCATCAGCGGGATCGCCCGGCAGCGGATCCCGGCGGCCTCGACCTCCTCGACCGCGCCCGCGTCCACGGTGTCGACGAGCCAGCCGTCCAGCAGCCCGGAGCCGTAGTGCTTGGCGACGGCGGCGGCGGTGGACTCGACGCCGACGGCGGCGAGCACCTTGTCGGCCATGCCGCGCACGGGCGCGTCGCCCACGATGGGGGACAGGCCCACGACCGGGACCCCTGCGTCGGCGATGGCCTCGCGCACGCCGGGCACGGCGAGGATCGTGCCGACGCTGACCACCGGGTTGGACGGCGGGAAGAGGACGACATCGGCGTCGGCGATGGCCTCCAGGACGCCGGGTGCCGGTTTGGCCTGGTCGGCGCCGACGGGCACGACGGCGTAGGCGGGCACGGAGGCGCGCAGCCGCACCCAGTACTCCTGGAAGTGGATGGCCTTACGGCCTTCACCGTCACCCGCGGCGGGGCCGCTGATGTCCGCCGTGTCGATCAGGACGTGGGTCTCGACGCGGTCGTCCGTCATGGGCAGCAGCCGCACCCCCGGCTGCCACCGGGCGCACAGCGCCTCGGTGACGGCGCTCAGCGGATAGCCCGCGCCCATCATCTGCGTTCGGACTATGTGCGTGGCGAAGTCGCGGTCGCCGAGGCCGAACCACTCGGGCCCCACTCCGTACGCCGCCAGCTCCTCCTTGACGGTGAAGGTCTCGTCGGCCCGGCCCCAGCCCTGTTCCTCGTGGATGCCACCGCCGAGGGTGTACATCACGGTGTCGAGGTCGGGGCAGACCTTGAGGCCGAAGAGGTGGATGTCGTCGCCGGTGTTCCCGATGACGGTGATGTCGGCGTCCGGAGCCGCCGACATCAGACCGCGAAGGAAACGGGCGCCGCCGATACCGCCTGCCAGAACCACAATGCGCATGGAGGACAGTCTTGCAGCAGCCCCGGACATCGGGGGCGTTCGGGGCGGCTCAGCCGCCGAGGGCGCCCAGCGCGTCCGCCCCGGCCCCGGCGGGCAACTCGGCGCTCTGGGTGGGGTGCAGTGGCATCTCGGTCAGCCCGGGGAAGTAGATGTGCAGGCTGACGGCCGGTTCGAGGGCGTCGTTGACCACGTCGTGCACATAACCGGGCGCGAAGACGCGCTGTGCGCCGGCGCGCAGCGTATGCCGCGCGCCGCGCGTCCCCACCCGCTCGGTGAGCTCGCCCTGGAGCACGGTCAGCACCCCGGAGGAGCGGCCGTGGTCATGGGCCCCGCTGCCCTGTCCGGGCACCCAGCTGAGCAGCCACACCTCATAGCCGGGGCCGGTGCGCAGCCGGTGGTACCAGCGGCTGGTGGCGTCGTACTGGACGAGGGGCGCCCAGCCGTCGCGGTCGGCCGCGATGGCGCGGGCCAGGCCCGCGAAGGCGGAGATGGTGGAGGGGTGCGCGGGTACGGGCGGCAGCAGATGCGGGATGGCGAGCGGGTCACCGGCGATCTGGACGTCGCTGTTCATGCGGTGGGGTTCCTCGGCGGGAGGGGCGCGGAAAGAGCGCCGTAAGGACGCGGTGGGGCGGGATGGGCGCGGTAAGGGCCCGAGGTGCGATCTGGACGCGGTGTGCGGTCTCAGTACGAGACGCCGCGAGCGGAACGCGGAGAAAGCTGGAGCTCAGGAGGCATCAACAGCTCGAACAGCGACAGCGAGCCCGCACAGCGCAGCGGAACCCGTGGTCACGGGTCGGCAGGGGCGCGTGGGTCACTGACATGCCACCAAGGAGACCCGGATCGCCGCGCCGCTGTCAACTTCATCTCACGTTTCAGGTCAAGGTTCACCTCATCCGGTCGCTGTGGAGGCAGAAAGGTTTGTGCGCGCGTTGTATTGGTGACACGGCGCATCAAGCGCGTCACTCCCGCACCGCCCCGCCCACTTCGCACCATCTCTCGCGCGATGCAACGGGACCGGCGCCGATGGCGTCCTCCTCAGTGGGTGAGAGGAGGGACCCCAGGCAACGGATGGGGAAGGTGTCGCGTTTAGGCCGATTTGAACACTTTCCGCGCAGCCTTGGTTCCGCAGAGTGAATAAGAGGCCCAATAGCAGATCTCGGCTTGACTGGCCCGGATCGGCACACTTGTAATTTCACTCGTGTCGTTCTGCCGCTTCACCAACGGCATCAGGCACGGGGACGCAAAGACAGACGAGGGGCGCACATGACCGAGTTGTTCCAGCAACTGCTGGTCGAAGAGGCGGACGAGGAGCTCGGTTGGCAGGAGCGCGCGCTGTGCGCCCAAACCGATCCCGAGTCGTTCTTCCCGGAAAAGGGCGGATCCACCCGTGAGGCGAAGAAGGTCTGCCTCGCCTGCGAGGTCCGTTCCGAGTGCCTCGAGTACGCCCTCGCCAACGACGAGCGCTTCGGCATCTGGGGCGGTCTGTCCGAGCGCGAGCGCCGCCGCCTGAAGAAGGCCGCCGTCTGACCCACGGCGTCTGGGATCCGCCAGATCCGCCAGGCCCGCCAGATCCGCCAGGCCCGCCAGATCCGCCAGATCCGCCGAGCCCAGGTCCGCCGAGCCCGTCGTCAGGGCCGCCGGACCCGTCGGACCTGGCAGAACCGCATGACCCGCGCTGACATATCCGCACAGTTCACGGCGGAGTGAGCCACCGCGACCGGTCCGCCCCCGAGCCCATGGCGACGGGAGGCGGACCCGTCGCATACACAGCCGTTAGTGTGGGGCCCCGTCCGAGACGCTCCAACGCCCCCCTTGGGGCGCGCGCGTCCACCGCAGTCCAGCGAACCGGGGCCCGTACCTCGATGTCCGTGCACAGCCACCCGGCGGCCCAATACCCGGCCGCCACCGCCGCGTTTGCGCCCGCTCACGAACCGGTTCAGACACCGGCCCATCCGCGTCATGTCGTCACCGCCGTCCTGGTCGCCCACGACGGCGCCCGCTGGCTGCCCGACGCGCTGTCCGGTCTGCTCGGCCAGGAGCGCCCGGTCCAGAGCGTCATCGCGGCCGACACCGGCAGCGCCGACGACTCCGCCCGGCTGCTCACCGAGACCCTCGGCGAGGAGCGGGTGCTGCACATGGCGCGCCGCAGCGGCTTCGGCACGGCCGTCGCCGAAGCGGTCCGTACGGCCCCGGTGCTGGGCCCCGAGGAGCTCGCCTACCTCAAGCGCCCCAGCGGCTGGGACCCCGTCAACCGCACCTGGCGCGACGACGCGTACGACATGCCGGAGCTGCCGCACGGCGAGCCCGTCCAGTGGCTGTGGCTGCTGCACGACGACTGCGCCCCCGAGCCCGACGCCCTGGCCGAGCTGCTGCGGGTCGTAGACGCCGAGTTCACCGCCAACCGCGAGCCCGCGATCGTCGGACCCAAGCTGCGCGGCTGGTACGACCGCCGGCAGCTGCTCGAAGTCGGCGTCAGCATCGCCCGCAGCGGCCGCCGCTGGACCGGCCTGGAGCGGCGCGAGCAGGACCAGGGCCAGCACGACCAGGTGCGCCCGGTGCTGTCGGTGTCCAGCGCGGGCATGCTGGTGCGCCGCGATGTGTGGGAGCAGCTGGGCGGTTTCGACTCCCGGCTGCCCCTGATGCGCGACGACGTCGACCTGTGCTGGCGCGCCCAGGCGGCCGGGCACCAGGTGCTGGTGGCCCCGGACGCCGTGGTGCGGCACGCGGAGGCGTCCGCGCGCGAGCGGCGGCCCATCGACTGCGTGGGGCGCTCCGTCGCCAACCCGCATCGCGTCGACAAGGCGGGTGCCGTCTACACCCTGCTGGTCAACACCCGGGGGGCGGTGCTGCCCTATGTGATGCTGCGGCTCCTGTTCGGCACGCTGCTGCGCACCCTGGCCTATCTCGTGGGCAAGGTGCCGGGGCAGGCCCTGGACGAGGTCGCCGGTCTCTTCGGCGTCCTGCTCCGGCCGGGGCGGATCCTCGCCGCCCGTAAGCGCAGAGGCCGCCCCGCGACGGAGCCGAACGAGCTGCGGCCGCTCTTCCCGCCGCCCGGCGCGACCGTAAGGGCGACGGTCGAGCAAGTCGCCAGCAATATAGGCGGCCGTTCCGAGCCCGAGCTGTCCTCCGGGGGGCGGCACGGCGCGGTCGAGTCCGGGCCCGGTGGCGACGACGCCGACTTCCTGGAGATCGAGCAGTTCGCCCGGCTCAAGCGGATCGCGCGCCGGCCCGGCCCGATGCTCTTCCTCGTGCTGCTGGTGGTCTCGCTGGTCGCCTGCCGGGATCTGCTCGGCGCCGGCGCGCTCGCGGGCGGCGCCCTGCTGCCCGCGCCCGCCCATGTCTCCGAGCTGTGGTCGAGCTATGTGGACGGCTGGCATCCGGTCGGCACCGGCGGCACGCAGTCCGCGCCGCCGTATCTGGCCGCCCTCGCCTCGCTGGCCACGGTCTTCCTGGGCTCCACGGGCTTCACGCTGACCCTGTTGCTGGTCTGTTCGGTGCCGCTGGCCGGGTTCATCGCGTACTTCGCCTCCCGGCCGCTGGTCGAGTCCCGGTTGCTGCGCGCCTGGGGAAGCGTCGCGTACGCCTTCCTCCCGGCCGCGACCGGGGCCCTCGCGGGCGGGCGGCTCGGCACCGCCGTGCTCGCCGTACTGCTGCCGCTGATGGCCCGCGCGGCGGCCGCCGCGACCGGCTTCACCGGCAACGGGACGCGGCTGCCGAGCTGGCGGGCGACGTGGGCGTACGCGCTGCTGCTGACGTTCACCATGGCCTTCACCCCGGTCGTCTGGCCGATGGCGCTCCTCCTGGGCACCGGTGTGCTCGTGCTGCGCCACCGGCAGAGCGGCACCGAACAGCTCATGGGGTACGGACTGCGGTTCCTGAGCCTCGTCGGCACCCCGCTCGTCGTGCTCGCCCCCTGGTCGCTGGACCTCGTCACCGACCCGGCCCGCTTCCTCGAGGAGGCCGGTCTTGACCGCGGCGCCGGGTCCGCGTCCGCGCTGAACCTGCTCGCGCTCAGCCCCGGCGGCCCCAACGGCGGCGGCACGCTGCTGCTGCTCGGCTTCGTCCTCGCCGCGCTCGCCGCCCTGATGCGCGGGGAGCGGCAGACCGTGGTGCGCACCGCATGGGCCGTCGCCCTCACCGGCTTCCTCTTCGCGGCGCTCACGAGCGGCTCCGGCTGGGCCGGGCCCGCGACCCTCGTCTACGGCCTGGCGCTGCTGACCGCCGCCGTGGTCGGCGCCGAGGACGCGCGGGAGCGGGTGGCGGCGCAGAGCTTCGGCTGGCGCCAGCCGGTGGCGCTGCTGATCGCGGTCGCCACGGTCGCCGCGCCGCTGTACGCCGCCGTCACCTGGATGACGGGCGGCGCGGACGGCCCGGTGGGGCGGCGCGACCCCTCGCAGGTCCCGGCGTTCGTGGCGGCCGAGAGCGCCACCGAGGACCAGGCCCGCACCCTGGTGCTCGGCGGCGACAGCAGCGCCGCCCACGCCGACTACGCCCTGGTGCGCGGCTCCGGCGCCCGGCTCGGCGACGGCGAACTCGCGTCGGCGGGCGGCTCCGACACCCGGCTCGACGGCGTGGTGGCCAATCTGATCGCGGGCTCCGGCGCCGACCAGACCCGTCAGCTCGGCGGCTACGCGGTGCGCTATGTGTACGTCCAGAAGGGCGCGCCGCCCGAGATGGAGCGGGTGCTGAACGCGACCCCGGGCCTCACCCAGCTCAGCCGGGAGCACGGCGGAGTGCTGTGGCGGGTCAACCAGCGGGTCTCGCGGGTCTCCATCGTCCCGGCCGAGTCCTCGGGCCGCCCGGCGGGCGGGGCGGCGGCCAAGCCGGTGCACGTGGCCTCCGGCCCCGTCGAGGCGCACACCACGGTCCCCGACGGCACGGACGGGCGGGTGCTGCGGATCGCCGACCGGTCCGCGCCCGACTGGCAGGCCACGCTCGACGGCGAGCCGCTGAAGCCGATGACGGTCGACGGCTGGGCGCAGGGCTTCGAACTCCCGTCGAGCGGCGGCCGGTTGGACCTCACCTACGACACGCCCATCACGCACACCGCATGGGTGTGGGCGCAGGGGCTGCTCGCGGTCGTGCTGCTGGTGCTCGCGCTGCCGGGCCGCCGCCGGAACGTCGACGACGACATGCCGGACGCGGAGGGCGCGGCCGCCGCCGTCACCGCCGAGGACCTGGCGGGCGACGGCCGCCGGGCACGGCGGCTGCGGGCCGCCGCGGAGGCGCAGGCGGCGCAGGCCGCGCAGGACGGGGGCGCCAAGGGGCGGCCGGAGACGGACCCGGCCGCCGCGGACGCCATGTCCGGGCAGCCGGGAGCCATGTCCGGGCAGCCGGGCGCCATGTCCGGGCAGCCGGGCGGGATCCCCCCGCTGCCGGGGGAGCCGCCGATGCCGGGCGAGCCCCCCGTGCCGGGGGAGCCACCGCTGCGGCCGACCGCCGAGCCGGCCGCCATGGGCGACCCTTACGGCGACAACGCGATGGCGAACGACCCGTACGGCGACCAGACGGCCGCCGGTGACCCGTACGCGGCGGTGCCGCACCAGCAGCAGTACGGGCAGCAGTGGGACGCGCAGACGTACGCCGACGCCGGATACGGCCAGTACCCGGCCGGTCAGTACCAGGGCGAGCAGTACGCGGGGGAGCAGTACCAGGGCGAGCAGTACCAGGGCGAGGGCTACGCGGGCCAGTACTCCACCGGCCAGTACCCGGCCGGTGACTACCAGGGCGGCTATCAGGACACCGGCTATCCGGCCGGCTACCAGGAGGGCCAGTACCCGGCGGACCCGTACGCGGGCGGCCAGTACGCCGACCCTTACGGCTACGACCAGCAGCAGCCCTATGCCGACGGCGGCTACCCCCCGCAGGGCGACACGACGTACGGCGGCGACGACCCCGAGGACCGCCGCGACGGGAGCGATCAGCAGCGATGAACCGCACCACCCTGTCCCTGATCGGCGCGGCCACGGCGCTGGCCGCCGTAACCGGCGTCGCGGCCCTCACGGGGGGCTCCTCCGACGACGCGGACGCTTCCGCGAAGGCCGCCACCCGGCTGCCCGTGCAGCGCTCGACGCTGCTGTGCCCGACGCCCTCCTCCTCGGAGGTGAGCAGCACCACCTACACCGCGTACACGCCCAAGCGGGACGGCGTGGACGCCAAGGACGGCGCCGCCGAACTGCTGCCCGCCCAGAGCCCCGCCGACGACACGACGGATCCCGGCGGCGACGACGGCGGTAAGGACGACGGCAAGAACGGTAAGGACGGCAAGGACGGCGGGAAGGGCGGCCAGGCGGCCCCGGGCGGCGACAAGCCCGTGCTGCCCCTGAAGGAGCCCGGCAAGCCCGTCACCACCGAGGAGAGCAGCGCGGGCGCGCCCGCGCTCATCGGCACCGCCGACGGCCGCTTCGCGCCCGGCTGGACCGTCCAGCAGACCACCACGATCGACGCGGGCAGCGGGCGCGGCCTCCTGGGCACCGCGTGCACCGCGCCCGACACGGACTTCTGGCTCCCCGGCGTCAGCACCGACCGGAACCGCCAGGACTTCGTCCATCTGACGAACCCGGACGACGCCGCGGCCGAGGTGGACCTGAAACTCTACGGACCCAGCGGCCGGCTGAAGCCCTCCACCGACGAAGCGATCACGGTCCCGCCCCGCTCCACGGTCCCGGTCCTGCTCTCGACCCTCACCGACCAGCGGGCGGCCGGCGCCGCACTCCACGTGACGGCCCGCACCGGCCGGATCGGCGCGGCCGTGCAGGCCGTGGACCAGAAGGCGGGCGGCGACTGGCTCCCCGCCTCCGCCGTGCCCTCGACGAGCGTCGCGATCCCCGGCATCCCCAAGGACGCCACCTCGGCCCGCCTGATCGTCTTCGCGGCCGGGTCCGACGACGCGGACCTCAAGGTGCGGCTGGCCGGGCCGAACAACGCGATCACCCCGGCCGGACATGAGTCGCTGCACGTCAAGAGCGGAATGACGGCCGCGATCGACCTCGGCGACGTGACCAAGGGCGAGCCCGGCTCGCTGCTGCTCACCCCCGAGGGCGGCGAGGGCCCGGCCACACCGGTCGTGGCCGCGCTCCAGGTGACCCGGGGCAAGGGGAGCGACCAGGAGACGGCGTTCATCCCCGCGACCGCCGCGATCGAGCGCAGCGCCACCGCGGCCGACAACCGCACCAAGGGCTCCACGCTCTCCCTGGTGGCGCCGCGCGCGACCGCCAAGGTGCGGATCACCGCCTCGGCGGGCGCGGGGGGCGGCAGCCCGGTCAGCAAGACCTACGAGGTCAAGGGCGGCACCACCAAGGCCCTGGAGCCCCCGCGCCCGACCTCGGGCAAGGGCCCGTACGCGGTGACGGTCGAGCGGCTCTCCGGCGGCCCGGTGCACGCCTCGCGGATGCTGGCGTTGTCGGAGGGCGGGGTGCCGATGTTCACGATCCAGTCACTGCCGGACGACCGGGGCACGGTCGCAGTGCCCGAGGCGGGCCAGGACCTGTCCCTGCTCAACGACGACTAGGGCGGGGCCGGGGCCTCAACGACGGCCAGGCCGGGGCCGGGGTCTCGGCTGCCCGCCCTGGGGCGCGTCGTGCCCCGGGGCGCGGCTCGGCGCATCGATGTGCGGCTCCGCCGAGTGGCAGGGGCCCCTGGGCCCGGCCCCGGGGTCTGGGGCGGAGCCCCAGTTTCGGGAAGGGGCGGGGTGGGGAACAGCCCGCCGCAGGCGTCCGCAGGCGTCGCGATCCGCCGGACGCCCCGCCCCCTAAGGCGCCAGCCCAAGCGCCGGGAAGACCGACGCCTCGAGGAAGCGCGTCAGGTACACGCGGTCGGCGGCCCGACCCTCGAGCAGGTGGCGGACCCGCATCGCACCGATCAGCTGAGTGGGGACGAACTCGAGCGCGGGGTTGTCCGCGGCCACCTCGCCGCGCTCCACGCCCCGGCGGACCATCGCCTGGATCGTCTTCACCTCGTGCTCGATCAGCGCGGCACGCAGCGCCTGGAGCAGATCGGGGTTCTGCAGCGCGGCGTGCCCGAGGGCGTACACCAGCGCGGTGTCACCGCCGCACACCTCCCCCGCCTCGCCCACGGCCTCCGCGACGGCGCGCAGATCGCCCGCGAGGGAGCCGGTGTCGATGCCCTCCAGCGCGAAGGGGCGCTTGCAGGAGCGCAGCGCGGCGACGACGAGCTGGGGTTTGGTGCACCACTGCCGGTAGAGGGTGGAGCGGCTGGCGCGGGTGCGGGCGGCGACCGCCTCGATGGTGAGGGCCTCGTAGCCGCCCTCCTGGAGCAGATCGAGGACCGCCTGATAGAACTCCTGCTCCCGCTCGGGGGTGATCTTGGAACGGCGCTGCGGCGCGGCCGTCTCCGGGCTCTGCGTCGCCATCGGGTCCTCCTCCTCGGTCCACCGGACTCCGGTTCCCCCCGACCACGCAGTGTACCGACACATCCGCGTACCGATACGCCCTTGTACCGATACGGCTCCGCACCGGTACACTTTCGTATCGATACGTCTGTGTGCCGATAGTGCCACCGGTGGCAGGCAGACAGTGCCCAGAGGAAGGCACGGTGGATGAACCCGACCGTCATAGCCGTCGCGCTCGCGCTCGCCTCGGCCGTCGCCTACGCGACGGCGGCCGTGGCCCAGGAGCGGCTGGCCGCGGGCGGCCGGCCGGACCGCATGCCGCGGCTGTTGCTGCGCGGCGCCTGGTGGGGAGCGGTCGGCCTCAACTCCACCGGTGCCCTGCTGCATGTGGCCGCGCTGCGGTACGGACCGCTCACCCTGGTCCAGCCGCTCGGCGCGCTGACCCTGGTGGCGGCCGTTCCGTTGGGCGCGCGGCTCGCGGGGCGGCGGGTGATCCGGGACGAGTGGCGGGGCGTGGTCCTCGCGCTGCTCGGCCTCGGCGCCCTGCTGCCGGTCACCGCCGGGGAGACCCCGCGCGAGACGCTGAGCCTGCCGGAGGCGGTCGGGCTCGCGGCCGTCGTGCTGGCGTTCATCGGGCTGTGCGTCCGGCCGGGGCGCAGGGGTCGCGGAACGCCGGGCCGGGGCCTGCGGTTCGCCACCGCGTCCGGGGTCGCCTCCGGCGTCGCCTCGGCGCTCACCCAGACCCTCACGGTCGCGCTCGCCGACTCCCGCGCCCCCGAGGCGGCCCTGGTGTCCTGGCGGACCGTGGTCGTGGCCGTGCTGGTCGCGGTCTTCGCGGTGAGCGGTCTGCTGCTGTCCCAGAGCGCCTACGGCAGCGGTCTCGGCGCGCCCCTGGCCACCCTGACCCTGGCCAACCCGGTGGCGGCGGCCGCCATCGGGATCGTGCTGCTGGACGAGCGGTTCCGGGGCGGCCCGGGCGGCTGGGCCCTGGCCGCCATGGGCGCGGCGGCGGCCGCCCGCGGGGTGGTCCTGCTCTCCCGGGTTCCGCAGTCGGGCGCGGGGGCGCGCGGGGAGACGGTGGTCGTACGGGAGTCCGCCGTACGCGAGCCCGCCGTACCCGATGCCCCGGTGGCCGTACCGGAGACCGCCCTGCGAAAGACCGTCGTACGGCAGGCCGTCGCACGAGAGGCCCTCGCCCCCGGCGAGCCCCCGCGCGAGCCCGCCGGAGTCCCCCGGGAGCCGGTGCCCACGCCCCCGTGATCCCCCGCGGTCCCCCGGGAGCCCCCGGGCGTCGCGGGACCCGCCGCCGTAAGGTTGACCGCATGGTGGACGCGAATGTGTCGACCTCGGCCGAGACCGCTGAGCAATTGCTGGAGGAGCTGCTCAGGGCCGCCCACGAGGCATCCCCGACAGAGCTCCCGCTGGCCCTGGACCGCTACACCGAGGCCATGAACATGGGCCGCGCGGTCGTCTTCCTGATCGACCTCCGGCAGCGGCTGTTGATGCCGCTCGAGGAGGGCGAGCCGCGCCTGGAGCTCGATCACTCCCTGGCCGGATTCGCCTACCGCACCGATTCGGTGCGGGTCGAGGAGGAGGGCACGGGCGGGCTCACCGTATGGCTGCCGCTGCTGAACGGCGCGGAGCGGCTCGGGGTCCTGCAGCTGCGGATGGCCTCCCTGGACGGGCTCAGGCTCTGGCGCTGCCGGACGCTGGCCTCGCTCCTCGCCCTGGTCATCACGGCCAAGCGGACCTATATCGACACCTTCGCGCAGCGCACCCGTACCCGGTCCATGCAGCTGCCCACGGAGATGCTGCGGGCCTTCCTCCCGCCCCGCTCCATCGGCACCGGCCGGGTGGTCTCGACGGCCGTCGTGGAGCCCGCGTACGAGCTGGGCGGCGATGCCTTCGACCACTCGTTCACCGAGGACGTCCTGCACGCCACGATCCTCGACGCGATGGGCCATGACCTGGCGTCCGGGCTGACCACCTCCGTGGCGATGGCGGGGAGCCGCAACGCCCGGCGCACCGGCGCCGACCTGGCGGCGCTGGTCACCACCGTGGACGAGGCGCTGGCCAAATGGCTTCCGGACCAGTTCTGCACGGGCGTCTTCCTCCAGCTGCACATGCCCAGCGGGGCGCTGCGCTGGTCCAACTGCGGCCACCCCACCCCGCTCGTCATCCGCCGCCAGCGGCTGCTGGGCAAGGAGCTGGAGCGGCCTGCCGAACCCCCGCTGGGGCTGCCCGCGTGGCTGTCGGACGCGCCCCGCCAGATCTATGAGACGACGCTGGAGCCCGGTGACCGCGTCCTGCTCTACACCGACGGGGTCGTGGAGTCGCGCGACGAGGGAGGCGAGCAGTTCGGCCTGGAGCGCTTCGCCGACCACATCATCCGCTCGACGGCCGCCGGGCAGAACGCCCCCGAGGTGCTGCGCCTGCTCATCCACGCGATCCTCGACCACCGGCACAGCGAACTCAGCGACGACGCCACGATTTTGATGATCGAGTGGCATCCGCCGGGTCCATGAGCCGTCGACCCGATGTCCGATGATGACGCCTCCCGACCCCACAGCCCGCCCCGTCCGGCCGGACCCGCCGCCCGGCGCTCCCGGCCTGGCCACGGCCACGGTCGACGACCACGGCGTGCTGACCGGGTGGAGCGAGGGCGCGCGGCGGCTGCTGGGCTACCGCGCCGAGGAGGTCGTGGGGCGGCCGGCGGCCGAGCTGCGCGCCGAGCCGGCCGCGGGGGAAAGCGCCGAGCCGACCGCCGGGGACAGCACCGAGACGGCCGCCGGGGACAGCACCGAGACGGCCGCCGGGGACAGCGGCGGGGACACCGCCCGGGACAGCCGCGGGGACACCAGCAGTGGCACCGCCGGGGACACCGGCGAGGGCGCCGGGCCGTGCCTGGCCCACGGGCCCCGGTGGAGCGGCCGGATCGCGCTGCGCCACCGGGACGGCCATCGGCTGGAGGTCGAGCTGCTGGCCCACCGCGGCCCGCTGGGCGACGGACCCGCGGGCTGGCTCCTGGTCTCCGCCGCGCCCCGGGAACCGCAGGAGCCGGTCACACCCGCGGACCATGCCTTCGCCCAGTGCCCCTGCGTCCTGGCGCTCTTCGACACCGAGCTGCGGCTGGCCCGGGCGAACGTCGACATGCAGGCCGCCACCGCCCGCAGCGAGGAGCAGATGCGCGGGCTGCGACTGACCGAGCTGGTGGGCCACGGGGAGAGCGACCGGGTCGAGCGGGCCATGCGGCAGGTGCTGGAGAGCGGCGAACGGCTGGAGCTGGAGACGCATCTGCGGGGGCCCGGTGAGCGCCATGAGCACGCCTGGTCGGTCTCGCTGGCCCCGCTGGCCAACCGCACCGGCGGGCTGCGCGGCGTGTGCTTCGCGGCCCGCGACACCACCGCCGAGCAGGAGGCCCGGCAGCGGCTCCAGCTGCTCAACGAGGCGGGGGCGCGGCTGGGCAGCCATCTGGACCTGGACCGGATCGCCCAGGAGCTGGCCGAGGTGGCGGTCCCCCGGCTCGCCGACTTCGCCAGCGTCGATCTGCTCACCTTCCTCCACGAGGGCGACGAGCCGCCGGAGGGGCCGCTGCGCGCGCCCGTCACCCTGCGGCGCGCGGCTCACCGGTCCATCCTCGACGGCGCCCCCGAGGCGCTGGCCGACGTCGGGGGTCTGGCCACCCACCCCGAGCACTCCCCCACGGCGGCGTGCCTGCTCAAGGGCCGGGCCGCACGGCACCAGGTGACGCCGTCCCTGCTGGCGAGCTGGGAGGCCAAGGACCCCGGCCGGGCCGCCCGTATCCGCGAGCACGGAGTGCACTCGGTGATCGTGACGCCGATGCGCGCCCGCGGGGTCATCCTCGGCACGGCCCTCTTCGCCCGCCATCGCACCCCGGCGCCCTTCACCGACGACGACACGCTGCTGGCCGAGGAGCTCACCGCCCGGGCGGCCGTCTGCGTGGACAACACCCGCCGCTATCTGCGCGAGCGCGGAACGGCCGAGGCCCTCCAGCGCAGCCTGCTGCCGCAGCGGCTGCCCGAGCTGACCGCGCTGGAGATGGCCTCGCGCTATCTGCCCTCGGGCGCCTGGGCCGGGGTGGGCGGCGACTGGTTCGACGCGATCCAGCTGTCCGGCGCCCGCGCCGCCGTGGTGGTCGGCGATGTCGTGGGACGCGGCATCCACGCGGCCGCCACCATGGGGCGGCTGCGCACCGCCGTACGCACCCTGGCCGATATCGATCTGCCGCCGGGGGAGCTGCTGACCCACCTCGACGACATGGTCACCCGGCTGTACTCGGACGAGAAGCCCGAGCGCTTGTGGGCCTTCGGCGCCACATGTCTGTACGTGGTCTACGACCCGGTCTCGCGCCGCTGCTCCATCGCCGCGGCGGGCCACCCCGCGCCCCTGGTGATCAGCCCGGAGGGCACCGCCGACGTGCTCGGCCCGCCCATCGGTCCGCCCCTGGGCCTTGGTGAACTGCCCTTCGAGATCATGGAGACGGAGCTGCCCGAGGGCAGTCTGCTCGCCCTCTACACCAACGGCCTGATCAACGGCCGCGAGCGCGAGATCGGCGACGGGCTCGAGACGCTGCGCGACGTCCTGAGCCGTCCCGCCCCCTCCCTGGACGCGCTCTGCGACGACGTCCTGCGGGCCCTGCCCCCGGCCCATCCCGAGGACGACATCGCCCTGCTTCTCGCCCGCACCCGGGCGCTCCACTCCGACCGGGTCGCCACCTGGGACATCCCGGCGGACGCGCCCGCCGTCGCCGGGGCCCGCCGGAGCACCACCGAGCAGCTGATCGACTGGGGTCTTGAGGAGACCGTCTTCACCACCGAGCTGATCGTCAGCGAACTGGTCACCAACGCGATCCGCTACGGCCGCCCGCCGATCCGGCTGCGGCTGATCCGCGACCGCGACCTCATCTGCGAGGTCTCCGACGCCAGCAGCACGGCACCCCATATGCGGCGGGCCCGGGTCTTCGACGAGGGCGGCCGGGGCCTGATGCTGGTGGCCCAGATGGCGACGCGCTGGGGCACCCGGCAGAGCACGGACGGCAAGACGATCTGGGTCGAGCAGGACGTCTCCACGGGCTGAGGGGCCCGGCCCCTGGGCCCCGCCCCGGGGCCGCAGGGCCGTGGGGGGGCCGGGCCCCGGGCCCCCCGGCCGGGGGGGGCGGGCGGCCCGGGGCAGAGGCGGCACCCGGCAGGGCACCGCGCGGGGTCACGCCGGCCCCGGCGCCCCTGCGGGCAGGTGCTGCTGGCAGGCCTTGTGGGCGTCCCGGAACTCGGGCGACTTGACGTCGATCCCGGCCTCCTCGGGGGCGAAGCCGCCGCCCTTCGGGTCGGGGAAGTCGGGCACACCGTTCTTCCGCATGCAGTCCACGTACTTCGTCAGATCGGGCATCCCACCGGGCGGCGGGGAGGCCCGGCGGCCTTCGGGCATCAGCCGCTCGCAGGCTTTCTCCGCCTTCTTGTACGCATCGCCCTTGACGTCTATGCCGCTGCTCGGGTCGAGCAGAATCGAGCCGTCCGCGGCGGGGTCGGGAAAGTCCGGCACGCCGTTGTCCCGGAGGCATTCGACGAAGGCCATGCTTTTGGCCTTCTTGTCCCCCGCCCCGGCGCTGCCGGAGGACTTCGGGGAATCGTCGGAGCCGAGCGCGAAACCCAATCCGCCCGCCACCATGGCAATCGCCAGGGCGGCCCCCAGTGAAACGAGCAGAATGCCTAATCTGCCCTGTCGGCGCGTGCCCTCGGGCGGCTCACCCGCGGCCGCGTTCTCCTTCTCGTCCATACTCTCTCTCCACCCTCTCCCTAATTCTCCGTCAGCAGCTGCGCGGAAATGAGCCGACCGATCGTTTCGAGAGGCTCTCCGGTGAGCATCCCGTCGTGATCGGAGGCGATCCGGACCGGTTCGATGGGCCCGTCGACGTACGGCGCCCAGCTGTCCGCAGCCAGCGGCGCGGGGGCCGACGCGGGCCGACCCTCCGTGGCGACGAAGAGCAGCAGGTTTCCGCGGAAGACGCCGGGCGTGTGGTGCTGGAGGAGCCGGTTGTTGTTCCCGTTGACCCTCTGAATCTCGGAGAGCATCCGCACCTGCTTGCGCCGCCCGCCACGGGGCCCTTCGGCGGACTCGTCGGCGGGCCCGCCGGCGGACTCACCGGTCGGCTCCGCCTCGTCGGCGCCGGGGTAGCCATCGAGGCTGACCAGGAGGTCCACCGTTTCGCCCTGCTGCTGCAGCAGGGCCGCCATCGCATGGGCCACGGTGCCACCGAACGACCAGCCGAGGAGGTGATAGGGCCCGGCCGGCTGCACGGTCCGGATCCGCGCCACGTAGTCCGCCGCCATCTCCTCGACCGTCCGCGGCAGTGACTCATCCGTGCCGAAGCCGCGGGCCTGCAGCGCGTAGACCGGCCGGTCCGGCGGCAGGTGGTCCGTGAGTTCGGCGTAGCAGCGCCCCAGTCCGGTGCTCGGGTGGACGCAGAACACGGGCGGCCGGTCGCCTCCGGTCCGGAGCGGCAGCAACAGGCCGGTGTCGTCGGAGTCGGTGCGGGCGGTGCCGTCCTTCGTGCCGTCGAGCAGCCGGGCCACGTCTGCCACCGTCGGGGCGGTGAACAGCGCACGGATGCTGACCTCGGCGCCGAGGACGGCACGGATCTGTG
>NZ_JBHYVB010000102.1:13426-39446 GCF_042750115.1 Streptomyces sp. NPDC059455 | reverse complement strand
GCCCGCGGGCACACCGGGACCTCTCAGCCCCGGCGACCCCGCGCCGTCACGCCGTCTCCAGCGGCCCGGTGACCCGCGACAGCAGCGCCCGCTTGTCCGGTTTGCCGCTCGGCGCCACCGGCACCTCGGTCACCACGGTGACGGTGGCGGGGACACTCGCCTCCCCCAACTCGGCCGCGACGAGGGCACGTACGGCGTCGAGATCCGGTTCACGACCCTCGGCCGGGACGACGAAGGCGTGCGCGGCCTCGCCGGTGCGCTCGTCGGGCGCGCCCACCACATACGCCTGGTCGACATCGGGATGGGCCGCCAGCGCGCGTTCGATCGCCCCGGCGTAGTGCACGATCGCGTTGATGATGACCACGTCCCGGGCGCGCCCGGTGAGCCGCAGAAAGCCCTGGTCGTCCAGGTGTCCGACATCGCGGGTGCGCACCCATCCGGCCCGTAGCACCTCCCGGGTCCGCTCCTCGTCCCCCCAGTAGCCCGCCATCGCCGAGTCGGTGCGCACCCATATCTCGCCGGTGGTCCCGGCGGGCACCGGCCGCCCCTCGGGATCGCGGACGTCCATCTCCACCCCGGACCACGCCCGGCCCACCGAGTCGTACACCTGGTCCGGAAACTCGGCCATCTCGTCCGGGGTGAGCAGGGTGAGCATGCCGGTCTCCGTCTGCCCGTAGCCCTGGTGGACCACCGGGCCGAGCAGCCGGGCCGCCTCCGCGAGCCGGTGCGGGGCGAGCGGGGACCCGGCCACCAGCAGCACCCGGAGGCTGGAGGTGTCCACGCGGTCCGTGCGCAGGACGTCCACCACATGGTGCAGCCGGGGCACGGTCATCAGACACGCGGTGATCCGGTGGCGCTCGAAGACCTGGGGGAAGGCGAACCGCGGTTCGGGGATGACGGCGGTGCCACCCCCCATCAGGCAGACCCCGAGATGCTCGAAGATCACCGCGCTGCTCAGGGTGCCGAAGAGCAGATACCGCTCGTAGCCCGCCGCGAGCCGCACGGTCCGCTCGGGCCAACGAGCGGGCTGCCAGGCCCAGTTGAGGGCGAGCGAACGGTAGCTGTGCGCACAGCCCTTGGGGCGTCCGGTGCTGCCACTGGTCAGCGTCACCAGGGCGATGTCGTCCGGGCGGCCCTCGGCGGTCAGCTCCCCGGTGGCCTTCGGGTGGGCGTCCAGGAGGTCCGGACCCAGCCGCAGCACGGTCACCCCGCCCGCCGCGTCCAGCAGTTCGGGGGTGGCACCGGTCTGGTCGGCCACCAGGACGTCGATTCCGTCGGAGAGGACGTACTCCAAATGGGCCGGGGTCATGCCGGGCCGCAGCCCCGTCACCCGGCAGCCCAGCGCGTACGCCGCCACCAGCAGTGCGAAACCCTCGGGCGTCACATCGGTGGCCACCGCCACCGAACGGCCCGGGCCGAGTCCGGCCGCCCGCAGCCCGTCGGCGCACCGGCCGATCAGCTCCAGCACCTCGCCGCGCGAGAGGGCGCGCGAGCGGTGTTCGAAGGCGGGCGGCTCCGGCCGCGCGCGGAAGGCGTCGAGGAGGGCCTGGGGGAAAGGTGCCGTGATGGGCCCGGCGTCGTGGTGGGGGGATCTGTGCCCGGACGCTCCGGCTAACGTGTCCATGTGCGGCTCCGTTCGGGGGTGGTACCCAATGGGACGTGGTGGATCACCCGACACGATACGGCGGCACGGCCCGCCCGCGGCCACGGTTGCGGATCGTGGGCGGCGCCGACGGCACCGCGCCTCCCCCGGCGGCGCCCGCCACTCCCCCCGTCACCGTCACGCTGTCATTGGCCGCGCCAGATGTTGTCGTAGGCGGCTTCCTCGATGGCCCGCCGCTGCCGCTCGGCCTCCAGCTCCATCACGGCGTCGTTGACGGCGGCGAGCACGGTCACGGTCGCGTCGCCGGTCGCGCCCGTGGCGTCTTCCGCGGGCTCCTCACGGATGCCGATGGCCGCCGCGAGGGTCGCGAGGACGGGCTCGTCCGAGGCCCAGCGGTCCGTCGCGCGGCGGCGGGCGGGTGAGTCGACCGGCACCGCCTGACCGGCGCGGAGCGGCAGCCAGCCGTGGCGCCGCCGGGTGATCTGTCCCGCCTCCTCCAGGACGTCCAGATAGGCGGAGGACAGACCGCGGCCCCTGCGCCACAGCCACTCGCCGACCGCCTCGTGGGGCGGCTGGCGCACGAGCGACGCGGCGGCCTCGTCCAGCAGGCGATCCCCGGTCGGCGGGCAGAGCCCCGGCACGATCCGCTCGTCCTCGATCGTGAGCGCCTCGGTGCCGAGGAGGTCGATCAGCTCGGCTCCCGCGAGCGCGAGCGACAGGTCGCCCCGCTCCAGGGGTCGGATGGGCGCCACGTCCAGAGTGACGATCAGCAGGTCCCGCGGTGTGGTCATCAAACGCTCCGCTCGCCGTTCCTCGCCAACGATACGTTCCGAAGCGTAAGGCCGTCCGCCGACGTGGCTGCCGGGTACGCCATGTCAGCGGCCGCTCAGGAGCCGGTGGCCCCCCATGCGTGGGCCAGCGCCGCCGCCTCGCCACGCGAGGTGACACCCAGCTTCTCCAGGATGTTCGCCACGTGGAACTTCACCGTCGACTCGCTGATGTGGAGCTCCTGGGCGATCTGCCGGTTGCGCCGCCCGCGGGCCAGCCGCTCCAGCACCTCCAGCTCGCGCGCCCCGAGGCCGTCCAGCGGATCCTCGCGGGCCGGCTGCGGCGGGCCGAGCGGCAGGTGCGGCGGGCCGAGCGGCAGGTGCGGCGGGCCGAGCGGCACAGTGGCCGTCACCGTGGTGCCCCACTCCGGGACCGCGTCCACGTCCAGCCGTCCGCCCAGCGCGGCCAGCCGCTCCCCGACCCGGCGGGCGTCCAGGGCGGTCCGCCTCAGGACGCCGGGGCCGTCGTCCCGTACGGTGGCGCGCAGCTCGCCCTCGCCGACCTTCCAGCCGATGTGCACGCGGTGCACCGGGCGCGGCGCGCCGTCCCGGCCCGGTCCCTGCTCGTCGAGCATGGCGTGCACCACGGCCCGCACCACCGCGCGGGCCGTATTGGCCACGTCGGCGGCGAGCAGCCGGTCCGCGCCCTCCTCGGTGCCGGGCGGGCCGAGGTCCAGCCGTACGGACAGGCCGCGCAGCTCCGGGCGGAGCGATTCGGCGAGCCGGGCGAAGGCGTCCCCGGCCGGCTCCTCCACCAGCGCCTGATCGCGGTCGGTCCGGGCGCGCAGCTCGGCCAGGGTGCTCACGGCGAGGTCGACCGCGCGGTCCCGTGCGGTCCGGTCGTCCAGCTCTCGGCCCCGCAACACGCCGAGCAGGGCGGACAGGGCAGCGCCGTGGGCGTCGACAAGCTCGGTGATGGCCGTGGCCCGCGCCGCGGCGGCGGCCCGCGACTGGCCCAGCGTCCCGGGCACCGCCTCGAAGGCCATCCGGTCGCGGTGCGCGGTCACCAGATCCCACAGGGCGCGGGCGGCCGCCAGGGCCTCGGCCGGGGCAGGGATCTCCTCCGTCCGTACGAGGACGAGCAGCGCGCCCCGCGCGGTGGCATCGCTGTGCACGGCCAGCACCGGCACCTCGGCACCGGCCAGCCACGCCCGGCCCTGCCAGGTTCCCTCGGCGGCCGCCATCGGGGCGATGGCGGCCATCTCGGCGCTGGTGATGGTGGTTCCGGGCTCGCCGGGCGGGCCGCCATGGGTCTTGAACGGTGAGTGCGGGCAGTTGCCGGAGAGCTCGGCCACCGCCCGGTGCGCGATCGCCTCGGAGAGCGCGGCGGACAGGCGCGGCAGGATCTCGCCCAGGGGCGCCCGGATCACATCGACTGCGGCCGTGAGGTCCATGTCCGTCAGCGTAATGGTCCCGTCCCGCGGCCCCGGCTGTCCCTCCGGCCAGGTGGAACTGGCCGAAGGAACAGCCGGGCGGGGCATGTCCCGGCCGAGGATGGCGTTGTCGCTACAAACGTGCCCCCTCGACAGGGCTGACGGGAGTGAGAATGATGAAGGCGATCGTCTACGAGGAGTACGGCGGCCCCGAGGTGCTGCGGCTGAAGGAGACGGAGGAGCCCCATCCGGGTCCCGGGCAGGTGCGGCTGAAGGTCATGGCCGCCGCCGTGAACCCCCTCGACTACAAGATCCGCAGTGGCTGGATGCCGCAGATGGGCCCCGCCGCGTTCCCGGCGATCCCGGGTGGCGAGGCGGCCGGGGTCGTCGACGAGGTCGGTGACGGGGTCACCGATGTGTCGGTGGGCGATGAGGTGCTGGGCTGGACGGACACCGGGGCCTACGCCCCGTACGCGCTGGCCACGGATGTCGCCCCCAAGCCGGCCGGCCTCGACTGGGAGACGGCCGCGGCGCTGCCCGTGGCCACCGAGACCTCGGCGCGGGTCCTGGACCTTTTGGGGCTGAAGGAGGGCGAGACCCTGCTGCTGCACGGGGCCGCCGGTGCGGTCGGCGGGGTCGGTGTCCAGCTCGCGGTGGCCCGGGGCGCCACCGTCATCGGCACCGCCTCGCCCGCCAACCACGAATATCTGCGTTCGCTCGGCGCGATCCCGGTGGCCTATGGCGAGGGCCTGGCCGACCGGGTGCGCGCCGTGGCGCCGAAGGGTGTCGACGCCGTCTACGACGCGGCCGGCCAGGGCGCCCTGCCCGTGTCGATCGAGCTGCGGGGCGGCACGACCGACCGCGTCGTCACCATCGCCGACCCCGCGGCCGCCGATCTCGGTGTCACCTTCTCCGCGGGTGGCGGCGGCCGCTCCATGGAGGCCATCGCCGGCTACGCCCGGCTCGCCGCGGAGGGCCGGCTACGGGTGCCCGTGGTGCGGAGCTTCCCGCTCGCCGACGCCGCCGAGGCCCATGCGCAGAGCGAGACCGGCCACAGCCGCGGCAAGCTCATCCTGCGGCCCTGATGAGCGCTGCCGTGGCCGCGGTCGTGGCCTAGGAGGCCGCGTTCATCAGGTCCAGTGCGCTGTGCTGTCGTGCCCCGTCGGTCTTGTCCAGCGGTCCTGACCAGCGCAGTCCGTACTGGTCCAGGGCGTTGCGATCGGAGGCGTAGGCGCGGTCCGCCTGCCGTTTGAGGTAGGCCGTGTAGGGGTGGTCGGGCAGGGCCGCGTTCAGCTTGGCCAGCCCCCGCACATGGGCACCCTTGAACGACGGGCCGTCGGCGCCGCAGTCGCCGGTCTCGCAGGGGTCCCTGAGGATGCCGTCGGCCGTGTTGAGCTGGGACGACGTGGTGGCGGCTGTGCCGATGCGACGGGCCGTGTCGAGCACGGAACCGTCGCCGGTCGCCCGGTACAGCTCGGTCAGCCCGCCGAGCAGCACACCCTGGTTGTAGGACCAGACCGCGCTGCCGTTGTTCTTGCAGGTGCCCAGGTCGATGCCGTCGTTGACCAGGTTCGAGGCGTTCACCATGCCGGTGCCCTGGAACCAGGTCCACTCCGTCCTCGCCCGCTGGAGGTAGGTGGTGTCGCCGGGTATCCGGTTGTGCAGGGCGGCGTTGAGCTGGAGGTAGAGGGAGTTGGCGATGGCGTTCTTGTACGTCTTCGCCGTGCTCCACCAGACACCGCCGCCACAGGTGGAGTCCCAGTAGGAGGCCATGTAGTCGGCGTCGGCCCGGGCGGTGGCCAGATAGCGGGAGTCCCCGGTGAGGTCATAGGCGGCCACCCAGGCCAGACCCCACCAGCCGGTGTCGTCGATGTAGTCGTTGCGGAACTGCCCGCCCTGCGCGCCGAGGTTGAGGTCGTAGGTGCGGGCTATCGCGTACTCATAGCTGCGCATGCCCGTGACGCGGATGTTGTCGATGACGGCCGTGAGGGCGTTGGCCGAGTTCCACCAGCCGGTGGTGGAGAACAGCCCGGTCCCGTTCGAGTAGAACGCCATCTGGGCGGTGGCGGCGGCCGTACGGCGGTCCCATGCGTTCCAGGTCGTACGAGCCCAGGGCGTGCACGCGATGTCGGCGCGGTCACCGGCCTTGCCGCAGGCCCGCAGCGCGCCGACGCCCTGGGCGCCCCAGTCGTCCACGTTGTACATCAGGGTGCGCCAGCCGCGCTGCCCCGCGGGGATGGCGGTGTTGCCGAGGCGGCTGCCCGAGGACCAGGTCCGGCCGCCGTCGAACGAGCGGTCCAGCCACACCTCGTCACCGGGGCTGCCGTTGTCGATGGAGGCCCAGCCCATCGCGTCGGTGTCGTCGAAGTGCAGGGCGATGGAGCGGGAGAAGACGGTGGCCGTGACGGGGGTGCGGCTCTGTGGGGCGAGCGCCGGATCGCGGGCGTCGCAGTACTTGTTGCACACGGTGGCGGACGGCGCCGCTTCGGCCGTGGCCGGGAGGAGTTGCGGGGCCAGCAGGGCGAGTGCTCCGGCCGCGAGGGCGGCCAGGCGGGTGCGCAGCGGTCTCTTGCGTCTCATGCCGTGCCTCCTCCCGGCCTAGTTGAAGGGGTCCAGGGTGATGGACGCCTGCTGCGGATTGCCGTCGTGGACGAGCGACTCGTGCTGGCCGACGTCGTCGAAGGCGAAGGCGTACGCCTTTCCGTCGGCCATCTGGCCGTGGATGACGCGGGCGTAGTGGTTGGTCACGCCGTCGGTGTAGAACCCGGCGCCGCCGGTGTCCGGCTGGTTGGGGTTGGTGAGCAGGGTCGTGCGGTTGTAGCCCGCGCACAGGGTCCGCGAAATCGGGCCGCGTACCTGGTCGTTGGGCGCGTCGAGGCGCTTGTAGCAGCCGAAGACGGAGTCGGAGTCCGGCTTCTGGAAGCTGGTGACCACGGCTCCCGAACCATTGGTGAAGTTCATGACGTCGCCGGAGACCCGCCCGAAGTACTTGACGTTCGGCCGGTCGGCGAAGGGCGTGACCGTGAGGGTGGTGCCGGTGTACTTCTGCCACACCCGGTTGATGTAGTCGTCCATCGCGTTGGCGGGCAGGGCGCCCGCCTCGATGCCGTGCCCGGGTGACAGGGCCCGCAGGACGGTGCCGTCCGGGCGGGTCTGGATGAGCTTGCCCCAGCCGCCGCCCTGTGCGCGCAGTGCGTTGAGGACGCCGTTGTAGCCGCCGGGCTTGAGGTGCCCGGCGGTCTTCGTACTGCCGTCGGCGCCCTGCACGCCCACCGCGTACGGCGCGGAGAACATGTCGACCTGGGTGCTGTTGATGTACAGCCCGGAGTCGTCGAGGGTGAACTCGCTCCAGTTGAACAGGATGTTCCGATTGGGGTCGGAGGGGTTCTGCACGGCGGGCTGCACCAGGCCGCCGGTGGTGAGCCTGAAGTCGATCTTCTGGCCGTAGGAGAAGTAGACCCGGCCGGAGAGCTTGGGGATGCGGATCGTCAGGGACTGGCCGTTGGCCGGTCCGGCGATCGACGCGTCGGGCGCCGGGGTGGGCGGGTTGCCACCGGCGGGCCAGGGGTGGAAGGTCCCGGAGGCGTCGGCCCAGCCCTGCTGCCCGGTCGAGAGCAGGGTGCCGAGCGTATAGACGTAGATCTGGTCGCCGCGCCCGGAGTTGTTGGTGAACTTCAGCGGGATCGTGCTCGGCACGGCCGGCCGGGCGGACGCCTCGGGGGCCAGTGCGGTCATGCCCAGGGCCAGGAGTAAGGCCGACGCCCAGCAGGGCAGGGTCCGGAATCGGGTGGAGACGCGTCTGGACATACGCCACCTCTCGCGGCCGCACGGCCGCGTCTGCGGGGGAAATGAGGAGTGCACATGAAGTGGGGGGTGCCGGAAGTGCAGAGTTATCATGGCAGTGAACATGAAACTGGTCTAGACATTCTCACGTGCCGACATCAGCGCAGGACCGGATGCGGAGCCCTCAGGTCCGCGGAGCCCGCCGGGTCGAGATCGTCCCGCTTGGCACGGAGTTCGTCGGTGTCCGGATGGCCGATCTCCAGGGCGATCTCAAGCGCCTGGCCCCGGGCGGCCCGGGCGGCGTCCAAGTCGCCCGCGGCCAGCTGGGTGTCGCCGAGATGGTTCAGGATCTCGGTCTCGTTGTACCGGTCGCCGAAGCCACGCACCAGGCGCAGGGCCCGGTCGTAGCACGTCACCGCGGCGGGGTACTCGGCCAGGTGGTGATGGGCGTAGCCGAGGCTGTCCCACGCCCCGGCCTCGGCATGCCGGTCCTCGATCTCCTGGTTCACGGACACCGCCTGGCCGCAGTAGTCCAGCGTCTGCCGGTAGTCGCCCAGTACGGCGTGCACCCATCCGACGTTGTTCAGCGCCAGGGCCTCCCCGGCCCGGTGCCCCGCCCGCCGATAGAGCGTCAGGGCACGTTCGTTGTGGCCGAGCGCGTCCCGGTGGCCGCCCAGCCGGCCGCAGACCCAGCCCAGGCCACGGTGGACATGTGCCTGACGGATGGGGTCACCCAGCCGCTCGTAGAGGTCGAGGGCGTGACGGAAGTGGCGGTGTCCCTCGTCAAGGCGGCCCATCTGGGTGAGGCAGCTGCCCAGGCCGCGGTGGGCGCCGGCCTGCCACGCCGGATCGCCGAGCCGCTGGGCCGCGCCGAGGGCGATGCGCTGGACGGCGGCCCAGTCGTGCCAGTGTCCGCGGTAGTCGAAATAGGTCTCCAGGTTCCTGGCCAGCCGCCAGGCGCCCGCGTCGAGACCGGCACCGGTCGCCAGGTCGACCACGCCCAGCAGTACGGCGTGCTCCGCGGTGAACCAGCCGAGGGCCGCGGTCTGGTCCGCCATCTCCTGCGGGCAGGCACCCGGCACGGCGGGTGGCAGGGGGACGCGGTCCCGGTGCGGGTCCAGCAGCCCGGCCGCGCCATCGGCGGTGTGCAGATAGTGCTCGACGACACGGCGCCGCGCACCCCTGCGATCGGCCTCGGGGTCCACGGTGTGGGCCAGTTCGCCCGCGTAGGCGCGGAGCAGGTCGTGCAGTGTGTACCGGCCGGGCGTGACCTCCCCGACCAGGTGCACCCGGGCCAGCTCGGCCAGCAGGGGGCGCACCCGGGACACCGGGAGACCGGCCAGGCCCGCCATGGCCGGGAGGGAGATGTCCGGTCCGGGATGGAGGCCGAGCAGCCGGAACAGCCGCGCGGCGTCCGTGCCGAGCGCGTGATACGACCAGGAGAACACCGCCCGTACATCGGTCGCGGTATCGCCCCCGCTGAAGACGTCCAGGCCGAGCTGGGTGTCGTGCAGCTCCGCGGCGAGCGTCCGCAGCGGAAACCGCGGGGTCACCGCGACCCGCGCGGCCACGACCGCCAGCGCCAGCGGCAGCCCCACGCACGCCGCGGCGATCGCGTCGAACGCCTGCGGATCGTCCGTCCGCCGGACCCGCCTCAGGTGCCGCTCCAGAAGCAGCCGCGCCTCACCGTCGGTGAGCGGGTCCACCACGCACGGACGTGCCCCATTGGCGGCGACCAGTCCGGTCAGGCGGTCACGGCTGGTCACCAGCACCACACAGCCGCCCGTGCCGGGCAGCAGCGGCCGCACCTGGTCGGCGTCGCGTGCGTTGTCCAGCAGGATCAGCATCCGGCGGTCGGCGATCAGCGACCGGTACAGCCCGGCCTGCGCCTCCGGGTCGGCGGGCATCTCCTGCGGATCCACGCCCAGGGCGCCGAGGAAGCCGCGTACGGCCACCGCCGCGGGCACCGGGCCGGCGGCGGGAGCGAACCCGCGCAGGTTCACATACAGCTGCCCGTCCGGGAAGCGCGGCAGGTTGCGATGGGCCCAGCGCAGCGCCAGCCAGGTCTTGCCCACCCCGCCGACACCACTGATCGCCGCGATGTCGAGCGTGCCCTCACCTTCGGCGGTCTCGTACAGGTCGTCGAGCGCGGCGAGTTCCCGCTCGCGGCCGACGAACGTGACCGGCGGTGCGGGGAGTTGCTGAGGCACCGGCCGCGATCGCCGCCGGGGCGTCGCGGGCGCCGTGACCGGGGCGAGGTCGAGCGCCGGATCCGCGGTGAGGATCCGCTGGCGCAGCAGCACCAGCGGCGGGCTGGGATCGAGCCCCGTCTCCTCGGCCAGCCGGCGCCGGACGCGCTCATGGTGCTCCAGCGCCTCGGTCTGGCGCCCGCACCGGTACAGGGCCAGCATCAGCTGTCCGGCCACCCGCTCGTCCAGCGGATGCGCCTCGGCGCGGGCGGCCAGCTCGGGCAGTGCCCGGCCGTGCTGCCCCAGCCGCAACCGCACGTCCATCAGGTCCAGTTGCCCGGTGAACCGCTCGGCCTCGAGCACCGAACGCTGAGCGTTGAACCAGGGGGTGTCCGCCCCGGCGAACGCCTCACCCCGCCACAGCCCCAGCGCGGTCTCCCACAGCGCCGCCGCCTCCTCCCCGCCGCCGGCCGCACGAGCCCGGCAGGCCGTCTCGCGGAACCGGAGCACATCCACCGCGTCGGTCTCCGCCGCCAGCCGGTAGCCGCCCTGTTCGCGTACCAGCTCCGCCCCCGTGCCCGACAGCGCCTGCCGTAACCGGGACACATACGCGTACAGCGCCTCCCGGCCGCGCCGGGGCACCCCCACCCCCCACACCCGGTCCACCAGCGGCCCCGTGGGCACCACCCGCCCCGCGTCGACGGCCAGCGCCGCGAGCACCAGCCGCTGCCGTGCGTGCCCCACGTCCACCGGCGTCCCGTCCTGCCACACCGTTATGGCACCGAGCACGCCGAATCGCGCCCCCATGCGTTTTCCCCCGTTGTGTCGTAGCCCCCGCACCGACCACCTGTGGATGACAGTCGGCGCAATACCGAGTCAACAACTCCCCAAGGTACGGGGAGGACTTCCCGGTATGGAAGGGACATCACGACGGGGAGCGCGAGCCGGACGCGGGGGGGCACCTTCTATCGCCCGGGTGCGCCCTTCATACGCTCCGGGCGGCCGGCGGCGCGCCGATCGCCTTCGACACCAGCCCCGGCAGATCCGCGAGGGAGTCCCGGATGATCGCCTGCTCCATGGCGAGGACGTCCGCTCCCGGCCTGATACCCAGCTCCTCGGCCAATACCTGCCGCAGCTGCCGGGCCGCACCGAGCGCGTCGGCACGGCGCCCGGTCAGACACAGCGCGATCATGAGCTGATGGCGGAAGGACTCGCGCAGCGGGTGGGCCGCGACCAGGATCTCCAGTTCTGGTACGACGTCATGGGCGTGTCCCTGGCGCACTTCGGCCCACACCCATGCCTCGGTGGCCAAGAGCCGTGTCTCCTCCAGCCGTACGAGTTCGGCCGTGATCGCGGGGAGGTCCGGCACATCGGCGAGCAGGGGCCCGCGCCACATGTCCAGGGCCCGCCGCAGCCCCTCCGCCGCCTGCCCGGTCCGCCCTTCGGCCAGGGCCCCGCGCGCCACCCTCGCGAGCGCCGTGAAGCGGTCGGCGTCCAGCTCACCGGAGTCCACCGCCAGCCGGTAGCCCGGCGGGCTGGTGAGCAGCCGGCTTTCGCACCGCACCGCCGGGCAGCGCTCCGGCGGGGGCGCGGGAAGCGCCCGCCTGAGCCGGTGGACGTACTGCTGGACCAGCTTGGGGGCGGACTTCGGCGCCCCGCCCGGCCAGAGCTGCTCCAGCAGTTCCCCGGCCGACACCGTACGGCCCGCGTTGACGAGCAGTACGGCCAGCAGCGCACGGCACTTGGCCTGGCTGACCATGCGGAAGGCGCCGTCCGGTCCCCGGATCTCCAGTGGCCCGAGGATGCGGTAGCGCACCGGTGCCGGGGTCATCGGCGGCCACCGTGACGAAGCGCGTCGCGTCCGCCGTCGGCTCCGGGGGCGGCGAGGGAGAGGACGTCGGGCACCCGGTCCGGTGCGGCCACACGCAGCAGTCCGTATCCGATCCCGGCCGATCCGGTCATCAGTCCGGGGGTGGTCACTCCCATCGGGACGCCGGGACGGACGTCCCCGGCCAGCACCCGGTCGGCCACCAGGCGCGCCACGCGGGGGCCGAGGTCGTCGGTCTCCCCCAGCGCGGGACCGGCCGCGAGCAGCGCCGCCACCAGCCCCAGATCCCCGTGGCACAGCGAGTCGTTGCCCAGTCCCGTGCGGACGCCGTCCCGCAGCAGGTCGCCGCGGACGGTGCCGGCCGCGATGCGCAGGTCCTCCGCGAGGAGCTCATGGACATCGGCGAGCCCCTCGACACCGAGCAGCGCCGCCCGGACCAGCCCGATACCGGCGGCACCGTGACACCAGGCGTCCATGAAGGATCCCCGTGGCACGATGCTGCGCAGATCCGGCCAGTTGCCCCGGCCTGGGTCCAGACCGTGGCGTTCGAACCGGAGCGCCTCCTCGCACAGCCGGTAGTGGTGGTCCTCGCCGGTCAGCTCGGCCGCGCGGGCCAGGGCGAGCGCGAAGCCGCTCGCCCCGTGGGACATTCCCAGCAGCGGCCGGTCGGGGTCGACCGCCGTCCGCCAGGCCGCTCCGCCGGTCACCTCGGTCGCCGCCTTGGCGAGTGTGGCGGCGGCGAGTCGCAGCGCGTCCGCGGTGCGCTCGTCCGGACGCGTCCGGTGGAGCGCGGCCAGGGCCAGCGCCGCCCCGGCCGTTCCCTGGACCACATCGAGTTCTCGGTCGCCCTCGAACCGCCCGGCCAGCTCGGGAACCAGCGCGGCGGCCGCGTCGAGCAGTTCGGGCGTGTCCCACAGGGCGGCCAGATGGGTGAGCGTGTAGACGGCGCCGCCCAGTTCGCCGAACCCCCCGATGCTTAAGCTGAAACGAACGTGACGGCCACGGTCGGGGCTGGTCAGCGAGTCCGCAAGCGACTGCGCGATGCGCTCGGCCACCTCCCGGTACCGCTGGTCCCCCGTCATCGAGCCGAGGTGCGCGAGGAACAGCGCGATACCGCTCACCCCGTCGTAGAGGCTGATCCCGGCGGGTCCCGCGCGCCAGTAGCGCTCCCCCACGACATTGAGCGACAGCCAGTGCGGGGGCTGGTCGTCGGTGCCGTGCACCGCGGTGTCGAGCAGTTCGTCCGCGAGGGCGGTCGCGGCCCGCAGGGCGAGCCGGATGTCGAGGGGGCGGTCGGGCAGCTCCCGCGGCCGGGGGGCGGTCGGCGTCCGGGTGCCGAAGGTGAGGCCCGTCAGTGACGCGTCGATGCACCACTTCTGGCGGCGCAGATCGATCGGGCCCATCCGGCGGATCTTGGCGCGCACCGCCTCCATCCCGGAGGTGGCCAGGAAGTCGCGGACGACAACGCCGTCCGCGTCACACAGGTCGGTGGCGGACGGCGTGGTGTGGTAGGTCGGCACATCGAGCCGGGCCAGCTGGCGCTGCTCGCTGGTCAGCAGCTCGATCCTGCCCGCGACGCCCCGATGCCCGTCCGCGAGGCCGGCTTCGAGCACATACTCCCAGTCCAGCGAGTCGCGCAGGACGTCCGGGTGCATCGACTCGGCGAGGATGCGGCTGTAGACCGAGGTCGGCCGGGGCACATGGCGCACGGCGTCCTCGGCGAAGGCGGCGATCGGGCCGTCCTCGGCGAGCAGTCCGTCCCGCTCCCGTTCGATGAGCCCGTAGGCGGACTCGAAGCCCTCCACCAGGGATCGGCGGTACCGCAGTGGATCGACGGATGTTCCGCCCACGGAGGCCCGGTTGGCCGCGCCGCCGATGGGCATTCGCTCGCGCACCAGCCTCATCTCGTCGGTGCCCTGGCCGGTGTAGGTCGGCAGCACGCTCGGTGAAAGCTGGCCGCCGCCGCCCGCGAGCCCGCTGATCTCCGCGTCCCGCCAGCCCGAGTCGTCCACCTCGATGATCCGCTCCGGCAGCAGCCCGATGCCCAGGACGGAGTCGTTGAGGACATCGGGCACCGCGCCGGCGATCCGCAGGACGGGGTCGGCCACCGCTCGGGACCGCCCGAGGAAGGTGGCCTCCAGGTCGACGAAGACGGGGTGCTCCCCCGCCGCGATCAGGTTCTGCAGATGGAGATCCGCGCCGCAGATGGCGTGGAACAGGGCCAGCTGGGCGCCTTGGCGCCAGAAGAACCGGTCGGCCCCGGCCTCGTCGGCGCACGTCCCGGAGGCCACGTGCTCCACCCATCCGTACCCGGGCCGGGCCAGCACCTCCACGGTGCGCAGCGGATGGCGCAGCCCCCGGTCGTTGAGCCGGGCGAGCAGGTCGTTGAAGTGGCGCTCGACGGCGACCGACCGCGGTTTGTAGACCAGCTTCGTACGGTCGGAGAGGGTGAACAACGCCACCGACCGGCCGCCGTTGTGGGTATCACCGGCGCCGAAGCCGATGTCCGTCACATCGCCGAGACCGCGCCAGGAGCCGCCGAACACCGCGCGCAGCCGGGGCAGATCGGCCAGGAAGCGCTCGGCGAACTCCTGTCTCACATCGATCCAGTGGCGCAGCGAGGCCACCAGTTCACGGGCCAGTACGGGGTATTCGGACAGGATCTCCAGCGCCCGCCCGGGGGTGCGGACAGTGGCCATGAACGAGGTGAACCGCTCCTCAGGGGTGTCGCCGGCCAGCTCCCCGGTCACCCTGGCCACGTTGAGCTCCAGAACCAGGGCGCGGGACACCATGCCGGAGATCGTTTCCAGGGGCGGTAGGAGGAGGGGATGGTCCGAAGGCAGCGCGGGCACCCGGCGCCGGAGTTCCCCCCGGGCCCAGCGCAGCAGTGGGAGGGCCAGTTCGGCCGGGCCGAGCCCGGGGCGGTGACCGTGGTCATGGCCGGGACTGTGGGTCGCCGCGTGGACATGGCCCCGGACATCGTCGTCGCCGTCGGAGGTGTGATGACGCCATGCCTCGGCGATCACCTTCAGCCACTCCGGTGCGGGCAGCCGCCCGGCGAGCGACTCCGCGGGCTCGCCCAGCAGGATGATCAGCCCCTCCTCGGTGACCCCCGTGGCCGTCCAGCGCTCCAGCGGGTCCACCCCCGTGGCGGGCCTTCCTGCGGAGAAGAGGATGCCGCTGCGCCACAGCTCCAGGCGGCGCAGCCCGTGCGCACGCTGCTCGGCGGTGACCGCCGGAGCGCCCGGCCGCCGGTCGTGCAGGGGCACGCCTCGCCACCACGTCGTCGAGTTCAGGATGTCCTGCTGCCGATTCCTCACTTCTCCCCCTCTTTTAACGGCCCTGTCCCTCTTTTGACGGCCCTGTCACCCGCCATGGCCCTGTTGCCGTGGAGACGGCCCGGTCGCGATCCGATCCGGCGCGGACCCCGTGGGGCCCGCGCCGGAATGGCTCATGGATCACCGCGTCCGAGGACGCACCGTTTCAGCCACAGAGCCAGTCACAGGTGAAGCAGGTGCGGCAGGTCTTGTGACCGCACGTCACCCAGGTGTCGGTGAGCCCCCCGCCCACGACGTTGTCCAGCCGCTGGTCGGTCAGCTCGATGGCACCCGCCGGGTGGGCGGGCAGCGCGGTGAGCTCCTCGGAGCTCAGCCCGGCGCGGAAGACCGGGTCCTTCCATGCCTTGGTGGTCCGGTTCATGGTTCCTCCGTTTGACGTGCTCGTATCGGTCCGTTCATGGACGTCACTCCGGTCGGCCCGGTGTGACACAGCCAAAACTGGGTGAGCGAGTTGGCCGGGAACCTTGCGAAAACCTTGTGCCGCCGCGTCTCGCGGTGCCGTCCGCGCCGGTCAGCGGCGAAATGAACCGGTGGTGAACCGGGGCCGAACCGGTGTGCCGCACGCTGCTGCGCCAGGGAACGCGGCGCGGGAGGAGACACATATGAGCGGCAGGCAGATGGGGTCGCGGGTGCCGTTCGTGGCCCAGATGAGCGAGGTCGAGTGCGGTCCCGCCTGTCTGGCCATGGTGCTCGGGACGCACCGCCGCAGGGTTCCCCTGCGGGAGCTGCGCGCGGAGTTCGGGGTGAGCCGCGATGGCGCGAGCGCCCGCCGGATCCTGGAGGTCGCGCGCGCCCACGGGCTCGAGGCCCGGGGGCTGAAGGTGGCGCCGGACGCACTCGGCGCGGTGCGCAAGCCCGCCATCGCCCACTGGGACGACCACCACTTCGTAGTGGTGGGAGGTGTCGGGCGCAAGGGGGTGCGAGTGCTCGACCCCGGCGAGGGACGCGCCACCGTCTCCCATGCGGAGTTCCGCGCCCGGAGCTCGGACACCCTGCTGGAGTTCGCCCCCGGCTCCTCGTTCATCGAGCGGCGCGGGCCCCGGGATTCCTGGCCACTGCGGCTGGTGCGCGACATGATGCGGATGGCACCGCGGTGGGCCGTCCTCGCGGTTCTGCTCTCCGGGATGGTGCAGCTACTCGCCCTGGGGTCGGCGTTCCTCACCAAGTACGGCATCGACACGCTCATCGGTGAACGGGCCGGGACACTCTCGGGTCTCTCCCTGAGCATCGCCGGTTTCGTATCGGTGTACGCGCTGATCGGACTGGGGCGGGCCGGAGCCCTGCTGGTGCTGCAGCATCGGCTGGACGGCGCACTCGGCGACCGGTTTATGACTCATCTGTTCCGTCTGCCGTTCGGCTATTTCCAGGCCCGGAGCAGCGGGGATCTGCTGGCCCGCCTCAACAGCAACACGGTGATCAGGGATCTGCTGACCTCACGCATGGTCACCTTGGTCATCGACAGTGTCTTCGTGGTCGGCTATCTGGTGCTGCTGTGCGCCTTCAGTCCCTGGTACGCGCTCCTGGCAGCGGGGCTGGGCGCGGCGCAGATCGCCATCGTGCTGGCCACCCTGCGGCCGGCCAACGCCTTGGCGAAACGGGAGCTGAGCGCCGAGGCCGCCGCACAGTCGGTGGCGGTGGACGCGTTGCGGGGCGCGGAGTTCGTGAAGAGCGCGGGGCTGGTCGGCACCCTGCTCGACCGTTGGCGTGGATCGCTGGGCGACTATCTGCGGGCGGCGCTCCACCGACGCCGCCTGGACGCCCTCACCGACTCCCTCACCCTGCTGCTGCAGGTGGCCTCCCCGCTGGTGTTGTTGCTGCTGGGCATCGCGCAGGTGCGCTCGGGTGCGCTGACCATCGGCTCGATGATCGCGCTCAACGCGATCGCGGCCGGGCTGCTCACCCCGATCGCCGGGCTGGCCACCAGCATGCGCTACCTCCAGACCATCGGTGCCCATCTGGAGCGGGTGCACGATGTGCTGGACGAGCGTCCGGAGGTCCGAAGGCCGGGTATCACCGCCCCCGCCATGGTGCGGGGCGAGATCGAGCTGCGCGGAGTGGGCTTCCGCTACGGGCAGGGGCCGTGGATCCTGCGCGACCTGACCCTGCGCGTTCCCGCGGGCGCGAAACTCGCCGTCGTCGGGGCCAGCGGCTCCGGGAAGACAACGATGATCCGCCTGCTCGCCGGGCTGTTGCGGCCGACCGAGGGCACGGTGCTCCTCGATGGGCGCGCCATCGAGGAGTACGACGCGGACAGTCTGCGCCGCCGCTTCGGCATCGTGACACAGGAACCCCATGTCTTCGGCGGCACCATCGGATCGAATCTCCGGCTCGGCCGGGACGACCTGCCCGACGACGCCCTCTTCGAAGCGCTCGGCCGGGCCGGACTGCTCCCCGATGTGCGGCGGATGCCCATGGGGCTGGAGACGCATGTGGCGGAGGGCGGGAGTGCGCTCTCGGGGGGCCAGCGCCAGCGTCTGGCGATCGCCCGCGCGCTCCTGGCCGACCCCGCGCTGCTGGTGCTGGACGAGGCCACGAGTCATCTGGACGCCGTGACCGAGGCGGAGGTGGCCGGTGAGCTGTCCGCGCTGGGCTGCACCAGGATCGTCGTCGCCCACCGAATCAGCACGATCATGGACGCGGACGAGATCGTCGTCCTGGACGACGGCCGTTTCACGGAGCGGGGTGGCCACGACGACCTGATGCTCGCCGGGGCCCGGTACGCCACGCTGGTGCACCGACAGCTCCCGGCCTCGCTCCGGCCCTCATGATCGCCACCGCGCCGACGTGGGCATTCGGGCGTAAAATGGGCCGCGTCCGCACCAGGAGGGCACGAGGAGCGGAGGCATCAGATGACCGAGGCAGCCCCCTCCCACACCGAACACAAACGGGAAACCGGCCACCCGGACGTGCCGTGGACGACCCCCTCGCAGGCCGAGGGCGAGCGCGACGACGAGATGGACACCGGCCACCCCGACGTACAGAGGACAACCCCCTCACAGGCCGAAGGGGAACGGGACTAGCCACCCCCTCTCGGCACCCGGGCCCGCGGGCCGGTTCTTCCACCGGCAGGCGGGCCCAGCCATGTGGCTCGGAGGCGGCGGCCGATCTTCCCGCCGATCTCCACGCCGGGAGGGTCTCCCGGGCGGAGCGGCCCCGGCAGGTCGCTATCCTGACCGGGGAGGCGAGATGGCACGCGCGACACAGACCACCGGGACACCCGGCACCGGCCGACCGGCGGCACGCCACCACGGCAACCGGCACGGGCGCAGCGAGCAGGCCCGGCTCGCGGTGCTGAACGCGGCCGACAACCTGCTGGTCGAGAAGGGCTTCGCGGGCGTCACCATGGAGGGCATCGCCACTCGGGCCGGTGTCGCCAAACAGACCATCTACCGCTGGTGGAGCACCAAGACCGACGTCCTCATGGACGCCTTCCTCCAGGACGTGGCCGAGGACCTGACCGTGCGCGACTGCGGCGACCTCGCCCGGGACCTGCGCACCTATCTGCGCGAGCTGGCCTGGTTCCTCAGCGCGTCCGACGCCGGTGCCGTCTTCAAGGCCCTGATCGCCCACGCGCAGCACGATCCGGCGTTCGCCGAGGACTTCCGGTCCCGGTACCTCGACGGCCAGCGCGGCCGCGACCGCCTTCCGCTGGAACGGGCCCTGGAGCGCGGGGAGTTGGCGCCCGGCCTGGATCTGACGGCCGAGACCGACCAGCTCATGGGCCCCGTCTACTACCGGGTGCTGGTGACCGGCGAACCCGTCGGTCAGGAGTTCACCGACCGGCTCGTCGACGCCTTCCTCCACCGCCACGGGCTGGCGGCACCGGCGAAGGACTGAACACCCGGAAGTCCGAGGTCCGAGGTCCGAGGGGAGTCACCGCCCGGACGGCGCCGTGGCAGCCGGTGCCGTGACGGCCGGTGCCGTGGCAGCCGGTGCCGTGACGGCCGGTGCCGTGACGGCCGGTGCCGGGAGGCCGTCCAGGAACAGGGCGCCGGCGAGCAGCACGGCGCTTCCGCGCGGCGCGATACCCCGCTCCCGCAGCTCCGCGTCCAGCACGGACAGAGCGGCGGCGCCCTCGGGCGTGGCCGCGCCGCCCGCCTCGAGCACGGTGTGCGCCCCCACCTTGACCCGCCGGAGGCCGGGCGGCCCCGCCCGGTACAGCGGGCCGGTGTCCTGGAGGGTGCTCATCACGGTGAGCAGCGCGTCCAGCCGCGCCTGGGTCTCGGTGGCGCCCGCCGCACGCGCCCGGGACAGGGCGTCCAGGGCGCGGCGCACATGGGGAAAGGCGGCCCGCGCCTCGCCACGCACGCCCGGCGCCCCATAGGCGGCGGAGACATACGAGCCCGGCGAGGGGCGGCGCGGTGCGCCACGGTCGGGGTGGTCCGCGATCCGTTTGGCGGTGGAGGTCATCTCCTCGGGCCCGGCACCGGGTCGCAGCGCGGCGGCCGCCACCAGCAGGCCGATCACCCACAGCGCGCCATGGTGGAGGGGGCCGGTGGCCGCGCCGCCACCGGCCCGTGCCATCGTCCACTCGGCGCAGCGGCCGATGGCACCCAGTTCCTCGCGCAGCGCCCGGGTCGGCTCCCCGGGACGGCGGGCGGCGGCGGCCATGGCCGCGAACCCGGGCGTCAGCGCCTTGGCCGACCAGCGCAGAGCGAGCAGATCCGCGCCGGTGGCGCGGGCCTGGAGATCGCGGGTGTCGGCGAGGCCCGGTTTGGGCGTGAGCTCCGCCTGGGCGATCAGGGCGAGCACGGCGGCCCGTGCCAGTGCCTCATCCGTGGAGCGCGTCATCGGCATGCCCGGAGGCTAGACGGCGAACCTTTGACGGACATGAGGCGTTCCTGTGGGAGGGCAGCCGGAATACGCCGGAAACGTGCCGTAGGCCGTCTGCGGTGGTGATCTGAAGCTCGCTGGCCCACCGGCGGGTCACCCGTTCGTGGGTTTTTCTGATGATTCGCGGCGGGGTGCCTGGATGGCTTCTTCCCTGGTCATGTGCTTGTGGTGTCTGTGATCGGCTCGGCTGCGTGCGCTCCGTACGGGTGAGCGGCCGGGATCATGCGGCGCATGGCTTCGGTGGAACGTACCGCGTACCCGCGGTTCAAGCGCACGATCTCCTCTCGCGAGTTACATGAGGCGTTCACCCCCGGCACGGCCGAGATGGCGTGGGCGCGAGGCAAGGCGCGTTCGCCGGAGCATCTGCTGGCACTGGTGGTGATGCTGAAGAGCTACCAGAAGCTGGGCTACTTCCCGGATCTGGTCGAGGTGCCGGAGCTGGTGGTCGGGCATGTGCGCGGTCTGCTGGAGCAGGACGAGAGCGTGTCGCCGCGGCACGACTCGGTGCTTACGGCCGCGCGGCAGCGGGACTTCATCCGTGAACGGCTCGGCGTGGTCTACGACATGGATAAGGCCCGCCAGGTCGTCGCGGCGGCGATTCGGGAGGCCGTGCAGACCAAGGACAATCCGGCCGACCTGATCAACGTGGCGCTGGAGAAGCTGGTTAGGGCGAGGATGGAGCTGCCCGGCTACAGCACGCTGGACGAGATGGCCTCAGCGATCAGGACCGAGGCGAACGAGGACTTCTTCGCGGCGATCGTGTCGCGGATCGATGAGGTCGACCGCGCCCGGCTGCTGGGACTGCTGCGGGTGCCCGCGGGCGGTCGCAGCAGGTTCGACGAGCTGAAGCGCCCGGCGAAGGCGCCGACGGTCTCCCATCTGCGCGAACACCTGGCCCACCTGGACAGGCTGGAAGCGCTGGGGTCGACGGCGACGTGGCTTGAGGGGGTGCCGCCGGGGAAGGTGGAGCACTTCGCCGGGCAGGCGAAGGTGCTGGACGCCGCCGAGATGTCCAAGGTCGGCGTGGTGAAGCGGTGTGCTCTGCTGGCGAGTCTGCTGCACATGGCGAAGGTGCGCGCGAGGGACGAGCTGGTGACGATGCTGTGCAAGCGCATGGGGTCGATCACGAAGAAGGCGAAGGAGGATCTGGAGAAGATCCGTGAGCGGCACGGGGCGGAGTCCGAGCGGCTGATCGCGGTGCTGGGTGAGGTGCTGGAGGCGGCCAAGGACGCGGTCGGCTTCGACGGCGAGTCGGTCAACCTGCCCACGAGCGTCCGCAAGCAGAACGCGGTGCACGCCGAGTGCGGCCGAGCGGTGCTGGAGCGGCTGGAGAAGGCCGGCGGGCTGGCCAAGCTCTCGGAGGACCACGAGCTGGTCTCCGCCCATCACGGCGACAACTACGCGCCGCTGATGCGGCGGCACTTCCGCAGCCACCGCAAGGTCCTGCTCGACCTGACCGAGACCTTGTCGATGGTCGCCACCTCCACCGACGACACGGTGCTCCAGGCGGTGTAGTTCTGCCAGGCCATGCGGCACCGCGGCAGCCAGTGGGTGCCGGTGACCTACACCGTCACCCAGGAGGACGGCACCGAGAAGACGAAGACGGTCGCGGCCGACTTCGCCTCGCAGATGTGGCAGCGCATCCTGTTCGACAAGCACAAGCCGGGGAAGATCAACCGGCGGCACTTCGAGGTGTGCACCCTCTTCTACCTCACCCAGGAGCTGCGGACCGGAGACGTGGCGGTCATCGGCTCACAGTCGTACGCCAACCTGCACGACCAACTGCTGTCCTGGCAGGCGTGCGAGCCGCTGGCCGCCGACTACTGCGAGCAGGCCGGACTACCCTCCACCGCCCCGGCGTTCACCGCGGCACTGAAGCAGAAGCTCACCCAGGTGGCCGCGAAGGTGGACGCCGGATACCCGGACAACGCGGACCTGACCATCGACACCGCGTCGGGGAAGATCGTGCTCACCCCGCGCAAGGGCAAGGACCGCCGCAAGTCCGCGCAGGACCTGGAGGCGGAGATCCTGCGCAGGCTGCCCGAGTGGAGCCTGCTCGACGTGCTCGCCCGCACCGCGTACTGGATCCAGTGGTGGCGGCACTTCGGCCCGGCCTCCGGAAGCGATCCGAAGATCCGCGACAAGCTCGCCCGCTACGTCCTGGCGGTCTTCTGCTACGGGACGAACGCAGGCCCCGCGCAGGTCGCGCGGCACATGCGGCAGAAAGTCTCGGTGCACGAACTGTCCCTGGCAGGCAACCAGCACATCACCGCGGAGAAGCTGAACGCCGCCTCGGCGGACGTCATCGACATGTTCATCCAGCTCGACCTGGCACACGTGTGGGGCGATGTCGGCAAGGCCGGAATCGACGGCTCCCAGTACGACACCTGGGAAAACAACATGCTCGCCGAGTCCCACATCCGGTACGGGGGATTCGGCGGCATCTCGATGAGACACGTGTCCGACACTTACATCGCGCTCTTCAGCCACTTCATCCCATGTGGAGTGTGGGAGGCGGTGTATCTGTTCGAGGGCCTGCTGAAGAACCAGTCCGAGGTGACCGTCGACATCGTCCACGGGGACACGCAAGGCCAGTCCCTGCCTGTCTTCGGGCTCGCGCACATGCTCGGCGTGGAGCTGCTGCCGCGCATCCGCAGCTGGAAGGACCTGACCTTCTACCGGCCCAGCCCGACGGTGACATACCAGCATATCGACCCACTGTTCGGCGACCCCGAGAAGGACGTCATCAACTGGCGCCTGATCGAGAACCACTGGCAGGACCTCATGCGCGTAGTGCTGTCGATCCGAGAGGGCCGGCTGTCCTCGGCCGCGCTCCTGCGCAGGCTCGGCAACGAGTCCAAACGCAACCGTATCTACCAGGCGTACCGCGAGCTCGGCCGGGTCATGAGGACGATCGTGCTCCTCAGATTCCTATCGGAACCCGAGCTGCGCGAATCGATCCAGGCGATGACGAACAAGGTCGAGGCGTTCCACAAGTTCAGCAACTGGCTGATGTTCGCCTCCGACGTGCTCCAGGACAACGACCCGGACCACCAGGAGAAGGCCATCAAGTTCAACGAGCTGCTGGCGAACTGCCTCATTGTTCATACCGCCGTGGACATCACGAAGGTGGCCAACGACCTCATCGAAGAGGGCTGGGAGGTGGACCCGGTGGACCTGGCCACCGTCACCCCGTACATCACCAGCAAGACCCGCCGCTTCGGAACATGGCACCTGGGACATGGAGCCGCCCGAGAACGAAGCGGTGGGGCGGCTGCGGATGGCCGCCTGACGTCTTCGAGCCGGAGGGCCGGTTTCCCCAGCCGGAGGCGCCACTTGACCGCCGGGCCCACGAGCCCGATCCGGCCATCCTCGACACAGGCCACCGCCCCCAAGTGTGGTTCCCATCCCGCCAGGGAATTCGACATGTGCGCATGTGCACCGAGTGTGCTCTTGCACACAGTCAGTGATGCAAACGATCAAGGGCTCACGGGGAGAGGAATGCTGATCGAGACGGCTTTCAGTACACGGGATGTGCTCGCGCCCGACAGGTTCTCCTGTTGGCGCGAGCACATCTCCCAGACGTACGTGCCGATGGACGTCGAAGGTGACCGCACAGCGGACACCACGGTGTCGCAGCGCATCCTGGCGCTGGGAGCCGTGCAGCTGTGGACGATGGAACACTCACCGATGACACTGCGGCGAACGCAGAAGCTGATCCAGCAGTCCGACCCCGAGCTCTACCATCTCTCGCTCAACCTACGCGGGACGATGGAACTCACCAGCCCCGGTCACGAGGCCGAATACGAACCGTACGACCTGGTTCTCCACGACACCTCGCGCCCCCACCTCATACGGGCGACCACCAGCCACGGCGAGGACACGATCCTGGGAACAGGACTCTTCATCCCCCGGAAACTGCTGCCACTGCCGGAGAAGGCGATCGACTCATTGATCATGCGACGGTTATCGGGGCGGGAGGGTATCGCAGCGCTGCTCGCCCAGTTCCTCACCCAGGTGACCCGGGATTCCAGTTTCTACCGGCCCGACGACGGACCCCGACTGGGAACGGTCGCGGTGGACCTGCTGTCCGCACTGTTCGCCCGCGCGCTCGACGCCGGCGACTCGCTCCCGCCAGAGAGCCACCAGCAGGCTCTGGTTTTACGCATCCGGGCGTTCATCCAGGCAAACCTGCATGATCCGCAACTGACGCCGCCCGCAATCGCCGCCGCACACCACATCTCCACCAGCTACCTTCACCGCCTCTTCCAGCATGAAGAGGAAACGGTCACGGCGTCGATCCGCCGCCAGCATCTGGAACGAGCCTCTCATGACCTCGCGGACCCAACTCAGCGCACCACCCCCATCCACACCATCGCCGCCCGCTGGGGCTTCCCTCGCGCCGCCGACTTCACCCGCGCCTACGGCATGCCGCCCAAGGACTACCGCAACCACAGCAAACGGCATTGCCGGGTAGACTGCTGTTGATCAGCTTCTGGGCCACCGGATAAGCCACTGGGGGCGCTGAGGCACTTTTCGTCTTACGTTCCTATGCAGTAGGCGTGCCGTCGGAGATCGACAGCCACGGGCTCCAGTCGGAACAATTAATCCAACCGATGTCGTTGCTGTAGTTACGTAGACAGACTTTGAAGCGCAGAGAACCCGTCTCGGCGAAGTTGTAGTTGCAGTCAGTCCAGTCGTTGGTCGGCCCGTTGGTCGCCTTGCACTCGCCGGAGCGGCCATAATCGGTCTCCCAGCGGGTGACGGCACTCCTGCCGTCGTTATCCAGGTCTGCCACTCCGATATAATCACCGTCGGCCAAGAAGGCGCCCATGCCCGCGTTGTCAGATGTGGACAGCCTGCTTGGATAGTGGGGATAGTCAACGGCGTAGGTGGGAGAAGCCGTGGCTAGTATGCCTGTTGCAGCAGCTAGTAAGGTGCCGACTTTCTTCAACACGGTATGCCCTTCAGTGGTGATGTGCCGACTGCGCTCCGAAAAGGAATCTCCCTCTGCCTCGCGCTGGGGAAATTCCCTCACGAAGGAACCGCTTGCAGTTTCGTTGCCAGCGCGCGGGCGCATCGCCATACGCTGGTATGGCTCCCGCTCACTGGCGTACGCATTTCATGGTAGATGGCAGCGCTATGGATTTCGTTAGCGCTGAGTGCACACCTACTTGGCGATGCGTCTACTCCGCGACGCGCCGGCTTGGTGTCGGCGCTCCGTGAGTGGGATGCCGTAGGCGTGCGACAAGCGCGGGTGAAGGCTCTTTTCTCGTATAGCTACTGGTGAGCTCGCGTATCCAACTGTTGCGAGTTCTCCGTGGGGTCCAGCTGGCCGGTGACCGTGTGTGGTTGCAAGACCGCCGATGCTCGGCGAGGCCCGGCCCCTGGCATCGGTGGCGGACGACGATGTTGGAGAGGCCCTCGAACTGCTCTGGGGCACCGTGGCGGTGAACGTCTGAAACTCCCCGCCTGGCGGCCCTGTTCTCGTATAGCTACGGCGAACGGGCGTGTAGCGCTGTGTAATGCTCGGGGCTGCGTTCGCCGTGAGGGGGTGCCGGTGCAGCGGTTGGCGGTAGCGACGGTTCCGTTTCGAGGTCGCCTTATCAGACTTCCGTGGCCTGATGGCTCGTCAGGGTGCTGCCGCAGTAAATGCCGGATTTACTGCGGCGGAGTCCCTACCGTGATCATCGCGACCTGCGGCGGACGGGTCCGGCCGCCGGGGTGAGGTGTACGCATTTACTGCGGAAGTACTGGAAGGGCGGGGCGGGCGTGGCGATCGAACCAGTGACCGAACTGGGAGCCGGGGGCGCGTTGCGTGTGCCGCGCGCCCGGGTGGTGCCCCTGTCCGCCGCTCCGGCGTCGTACACCGCGGCGGTCGAGCGGTACCTCACCGGCGCCGGCATCGCAAAGTCCTCCGCCCGGATCTACCGGATCTCGCTGACGACATGGGGATGGATGCTCGCCGGCGAACCCGCGCCGACCGGACCCACCCGCCGCGGCGCGAAGCCGCCCGCCGTCCCGGTCGCGGTCATCGACGATCCCGCGCTGCCGGAGGTGCTGGCCGAACTCGCGGCGGCCCGCGCGGACGAGATGGACGCCGACACCGTCAACCGGGAGCTGGCCATCGCGCGCAAGGCGATCGGCTGGTGGCAGCGACAGGGCTGAATCGAATGCGATCCGACGATCGGCATCGAGCGGCGGCCGGCTCCGCCGGTCCGCACCAATGCCCTCGCGGAAAACCAG
>NZ_JBHYVB010000102.1:0-13416 GCF_042750115.1 Streptomyces sp. NPDC059455 | reverse complement strand
CGCGGGTGTGGGCTAGCCGCCCCCCCCCACCCCCGGGGCGCGGGCCCCGCGCGCCACGGCGCTCGGGGGGGGGCCCCCCACCGGCTTAAAAGAACGCCCCCCCCCCACCCCCAACCGCCGGCCCCCCGGCTCCGCCGGACCGCACCAAGGCCCTCGCGGAAAACCAGATCGCGGCCCTGTGGCGCCTGGACGTCGCCCTGCGGGAGAAGACGTTCTGGAAGATGCTCTACGAATCGGCGGCACGGGCCGACGAGGTGCTGTGCCTGAACGTGGAGGACCTCTACCCGCAGGACAAGCGCGGCAAGATCACCGCCAAGGGCGGAGCGACCGAGTGGATCCATTGGCAGTCCGGCACCGCTCAGTTGCTGCCCCGCCTGATCGCCCGCCGTACCCACGGCCCGCTGTTCCTCACCAGCCGCAAGGCCCCGGCCGGAACGCCGACGCTGGACGTGTGCCCGGAGACCGGCCGGGCCCGGCTGTCCTATCGGCGGGCTGAGGAGATCTTCAAGGAGAACACCCGGTTGCTGGCCAACCCACTCGCCTCCCCGGATGACATCGAGGACCTGGACGGCTGGACGCTGCACCGGATCCGCCACAGCACCCTGACGCACGACGCCGAGGGCGGCACCTCCACCCCTATGCTCTTGGCCCGCTGCCGCCACGCCTCCGTATGCTCCCTGGAGCGGTACGCCCGCCCCGGCGTCGACGCTGTCGCTCGGCACGTCGCGGAGCGCGACCCCGCCGCTCGCCGTCGGGGTCCGGCGTATTCCGGCTGCCCTCGTTCTCGGTCAGCCCGAGGATGGTGGTGAAGAACCACAGGCTGCGGTCGGGGTCGGGGGTGAGCAGTTCGACATGCCCGAGGTGGGCGATGTCCCCGAGCGGCGGGGTCATCGGCAACTCCTTGAGTCGAGTGGGCAGGGGGAAGGCATGGTGGTGCCGTAGCAGGAGAAGAGGGGTGGTGCGGGCGCGGAACCGGGCGCCGGATCAGGCGGGACGGGGCGGGCGCCGGATCAGGCGGGACGGGGAAAGACCGTGCCGTCGAAGATCTTCCGTGCGGTGCGTACGACGGCCGTTCCTCGCGCCACCGGAGTGGCGCCGTGGTCCACGGACGTGTCGATGTCCAGGAAGCCGGTGGGGTGTTCGATGCGCAGCCGCTCCCCCGTCGCCGGGAGCCGGGCCACGTCCTCGCCGACGTTTCCCTCGACGCACAGCCCGGCGGCGACACTGGCGGCTCCCAGGACGCCGATCGCCGTGTGGCAGCGGACCGGGATGAAGGTGCGGGTCATCACGGTGCCACCGTGTGCGGGCGGGGACAGCAGGCTGAGCTTGGGCACGGTCGTGGCACTCACATCGCCCAGGCCCATCAACCGGCCCGCCTCCCGCCGGATCTCCTGGAGCCGGGCGCCGAGCGCCGCGTTCGCCTCCAGTTCTCCGGGGTCCTCATGGCCGGTGACGTCCAGGGCGGACGCGGCGATGAGCACGGTCGGCATGCCGTTGTCCACGCAGGTCACCGGGGTGCCGTGGATGAGGTCGCGGGCGTGGCCGGTGGGCAGCAGCGGGCCGCCGCCCTGCTCGAAGCCGATCACCATCGGGGCGGCGGAGCCCGGGACTCCCGCGATCTCGGCCGAGCCGGTGTAGTCGACGCGCCGGTCCGGGGTGGAGACGGTCACGGTGGCGTGGTCACCGCTGTTGACCATCCTGATCCGTACCGGTGTCCGCCCGTCCCGGGCGGCGACCAGGCCCCGTTCCACGGCGAAGGGGCCGACTCCGGCCAGGAGGTTGCCGCAGTTCTGCCGGTCGGAGACCTCGGCCTTGTCCACGCCGAGCTGAAGGAACAGATAGTCGACATCGGTGCCCGGGTCCTGGGCGGCGGAGACCACGGCCACCTTGCTGGTGAGGGGGTGCGCTCCGCCGAGACCGTCGATCTGCCGCGGATCGGGACTGCCCATGATCCGCAGCAGCAGATCGTCCCGGGCGGCGGGGTCGGACGGCAGGTCCTCCGCGAGGAAGTAGGCGCCCTTGGAGGTGCCGCCGCGCATCAGCATGCAGCGCACGCCCTCCGGCCCGCTCATGAGACGGCCCCGCCGCGGACGTCCTGGGCGTACTCGGCGTACGGCTGGTACCGGACCCCGAGCCGGGCCAGCGTCTCCCGCAACCCATAGCGGTCCAGGCCCAGTTGGCCCTCGGCGAAGGCTGCCCGGGTCGCCTCCTCCTTCGCGGTGCGCGCCTCGGCCGCCTCGACGGCGGTGGCGGCGGACTGGCGCGGTACGCACATCACCCCGTCGTCGTCGGCGAGGATCACATCGCCGGGGCGTATGCACTGCCCGCCCACCACCACGGGCACATTGACGGATCCGGCCGTGGCCTTGACGGTGCCCTGCGCGCACACGGCGGCCGACCACACGGGGAAGCCCATCGCGCGCAGCTCGGCGGTGTCGCGCACCCCGGCGTCGATGACCAGGCCACGGATCCCGCGGTGCTGGAGCGCGGTGGCGAAGAGCTCGCCGAACATGCCGTCCGTGGACGGCGATGTGGTGGCGACGACGAGGATGTCACCCTCGGCACACTGCTCGACCGCGGCATGGATCATCAGGTTGTCGCCGGGCCAGCACAGCGCCGTGACCGCGGTGCCCGCGATGCGCACGTCCTGCTGGACGGGGCGCAGCCCCGGGGCGAGGCATCCGGTACGGCCCATGGCCTCGTGCACCGTGGCCACGCCGTACCCCCGCAGGGCCTCCACATGCTCGGCCCCGGCGCGTGGCGGGTCGGTGACGATCACACCGCTCGGCCGTGCGGCGGCGGGCGCGGCACCCGCGCTACCGTGCGTCATTTCTGATATCTCCTTGCTGGACAGGTCGGTGACCCACCCCGCGGCGCGAGCCCCGCGTCATTCGCTCAACGCGTCGATCACACTGGCGAGGTGGGCACGGACGGCCGCTTCGGCCGCCTGTGGGTCCCTGGCCCTGATCGCCTCGATCACGGCCAGGTGTTCACCCAGGGACCGCTGGGGACGCCCCGGCCGCAGCGCGAGCTGGAACCGATGGCGCACCAGCTGTGCGTTGAGCCGCTCCAGCAGCTCCACTGCCACCTGCTGACCGGAGAACTCCCGGATACGGGCGTGCAGTTGGTGGTTGAGGTCGGAGTAGGTCAGCGGTTCGCCGTCGGCGACCGCCTTGGACATCGCCGTGCCGAGGTCGGCCAGCTCGGTCAGCTGCTCCTCGGTTGCCTCGACGGCCGCCTTGGCCGCGCACAGCCCTTCCAGGACCATGCGGCATTCCGTGATGGCCACGGCCTCCTCCACGCTCACCACCCGCACCCGTGAGCCACGGTTACGGATCCGCTCGACCAGACCCTCGGAGGCCAGATCGATCAGCGCCGCGCGGATGCTCGCCCGGGTCACACCGAATTGCTCGGCGAGTTCGTTCTCCACCAGCCGCTGGGCCGGCGCCATCTCCCCGCGCAAAATCGCCTGCCTCAGCTGCTCCAACGCATGCTGCTTGGCCTGCTCTCCGGTGCCTGGACGAGCTTCCTTCGGCATCGATGCCCTCCCTGAGTGAGTGCCTGTCGAAGGTAAATCTAGGCCAACAAGATTGTCAACGATTTCGTTGCCCATATTGGCGACATAAATCGGCCCACGCGCGCCCGGTTCCAGCCCCATTCCGGCCCCGTGACAGGCGAAGCCGGGGTTGCTTCAATGGTCCGGCGGTTCCCCATCGGACCCCGTAGACCGTTGGAGCGTGCCCGTGCCTCTCTCGCGTCGTGCTCTCGTCTCCACGCTCCCGGCAGCCGCGCTGGCGGCCATGGCCCTGCCACTGCGCGCACGGGCCGCGGGACCCGCGGCCGGTGAAGCGACCGGTGCCGCTCACACCCGGCTGATCGACAACACCGTGGCCGTCTTCGCCGGCACGCGGGAGACCAACGCCCGCCCCGAGGTACGCGCCAAACTCACCTCCATCGCCGCGACCGCCCGCTCCCGGCTCACCGCGATGGACCGCGCCGGGCAGGGCGAGCTCTTCCAGGGCCTCGCCCTGGGCACCAGCGATCCCAACCTGGTCACCTCGTTCCAGTACCTCTACGAGATCGCCCTCGCCACCCGCACCCCGGACGGCGGCACACCGTCCGGACTCCACGGCAACACCGGTGTCCAGCGGCGCGTCATCGACGGCCTGATATGGCTCCACGAGCACTACTACGGCGATCAGTCGAAGGGCTACTACGGCAACTGGTTCACCTGGGAGATCGGCATCTCCACCCACGTCAGCAAGATGCTGGCGCTGCTCGCGGACGAACTCGCCGCCTACCGGCCCGATCTCGCCGCCACCTACGTGGCCTCGATGGACGCGTACCTGCGCAACGGCAAGGACGGCGACGTCGACCTCGACTCGCGCTTCCACACCGGCGCCAACCTCGCCGACATCACCACCAACCGCGTCCTCCAGGGCGCCGTCCTCGGCGATGACGCCCGGATCACCAAGGCCCTCGCCGACCAGCTGACCATCCTGGCCACCATCGACCCGTACGAGCTGCGGCACGGGGTCACCGACGGCTTCTACGCCGACGGTTCCTTCATCCAGCACGCGTCCGTGGCCTACACGGGCTCCTACGGCAAGGGCCTGCTCACCCGCGTGGTGCAGAGCGTCAAGATGCTCGACGGCACCGGCTACACGACCGACGACCGGCTGATCCGCGTCGTGCGGGGGTGGGTGGTGGACGGCTTCGCGCCGCTGATCTTCGAGGGCTGGCTGATGGAGATCGTCAAAGGGCGCGGGGTGTCCCGGCCGGCCACGGGGTACGCCGACGCGGCCGAGGTGGTGGAGGCCGTGGTGGGCCTCTCCGCCCATGCCACCGGCGCCGACGCCACGGCGCTCAAGGGCTATGTGGCGTATCTGCGGCGGACCTCGAAGGCCACGCTCGACCCTTCGGCGTTCGTGTCCCCGGTGAGCATCGCGGCCTACGCCGACATCCTCGCCGACTCCTCCATCCCGGCGAACGACCTCGGGCCCGCCGAGCGCCATGTGGCGTTCAACGCGATGGACAGAACCGTCCACCGGCGCCCCGGCTACGCCTTCGCCCTGGCCCGGAGCTCGTCCAGGATCAGCCGATACGAGTACATGAGCGGGGAGAACCTGATGCCCTGGTTCCAGGGGGACGGCGCCCACCATCTGTATCTGTCCGGCCAGGACCAGACCCAGGCGTTCGGCATCGACTACCTCACCACCGTCCCGCCCCAGCACCTCGCCGGTGTCACCGCCCCCGTGGAGACGCGCCGCACGATCCCCGAGCTGTACGGCACGCTCTGGTACGACAACCCCGAGCGTGGCTTCACCTCCTCCTCGGAGGCGCAGAACACCTATGTCTACTTCCCCCGGAGCACCCACCCGTTCTCCGGTGGCGCCGCCCTGGGGCCGTACGGGGTGGCCGGGCTCGTCCAGTCCGACGACGTGGCGTACGCCGCGAAGCGGGCGGGCGACCTGCCCGAGGACTTCGTGGTGTACCGCAACGCCGACGCCACCAAGTCGTGGTTCCTGTTCGACGACGAGATCGTGGTACTGGCCGCGGGGGTCGGCGATGCCACCGGCCGCGCGGTGACGACCACCCTCGACACCCGGATCGCCGCCCCCTCGGACACCCTCACCCTCACCGGGCGGCTCCGCGGCGGTGCGCCCTGGTCCGGCACCGGCACCGCCTCACTCGCATGGCTGCGCTACGCCAATGCCACCCGGGCCGCCTCGGTCGGATATGTCTTCCTCGACGGCCCACCCTCCACCGTCACGCTGGACACCGTCACCCGCAGCCGCCGCGCGGTCCGCCTCGCCAACCCCGACACCCCGGTGACCAAACAGCTCTTCGCCGTCACGGTGGAGCGGGCGGCGGGCGCGCCGCACACCTCGATGGCGTACGCCCTCGTCCCGAATGCCACCGAGCGCCAACTGGGCGGCTACGCCCGCCGTCCGCTCGCCGTCCTGGCCAACACCACCCGGCTCCAGGCCGTGGCCCACCGGGGCCTGCGGATCACCGCGCTCAACGCCTTCACCCCCGGCGGCCACCACGCCGGACGGCTGTCGGTGCGCGGGCCCGGCTCGGTGATCCTGCGGGAGACGCGGGACGGCGATGTGGCGGTCGCGGTGTCCGATCCGACCACCGAGCGCGACACGGTCTCGGTGGTCGTCCGGGGCCGGAGGATGAGGGCCGTGGCGGTGGACGACGGTGTCCGGGTGGGCCGGGTCCCCGGCGGCACCCGGATCGTCGTCACCACCCGGCACGCCTACGGCCGGAGCTTCACGGCGACGCTGCGCTGAGCCGCGAGGTGCGCAGGTGCTGGGCGCCCGCGCGGACCGCCCACAGGAACACGGCGAGCGCGAGAACGCCCACCGTCACGGTGTCGTACGGCGCCGGGAGACGGCCGGAACCACCGAAGGTGCCCAGCCACGACAGCACGGTCAGCGCGGCCAGATGGAAGACCAGCCAGGCGCCGCGCCGCAACTCCTCCCCCAGCGGCGCGCCTCCGTCCTCGCGGCGCTGCAGCAGGAACAACACCGCGCCGACCAGGACGAAGGGCAGCGCGAGCCGCAGATCGTGCCAGCCGGACCAGTAGACGAACTCGCTGGCCACCACGAAGCTCACCGGTGCGATCCAGCGCACCCCCGGCACCTGGCCCTCGGTCCGCGCCACTCCGCGCTCGCGGTCGTGTGCCCGGAACGCCGCGACGGCCACCGCCGAGGCCGCGTAGATCAACAAGTACATGTCGCCCATCACGCTCACGATGTCCTGCCAGCCGCCGAACGGCAGCATGAAGACGACGATGACCGCGAGGTTGAGCAGCAGCGCCCGGCGCGCCACCCCGGACCAGGGGTGGATGCGCATGAAGAAGCGGGGCAGCAGACCGTTCTTGGCCAGGGCGTACGTATGGCGAGCGTCGATGGCCACGCCCACATAGGCCGATCCGCCCGGTGAGATCACCGCGTCGGCGTAGAGCAGCGTGGCCAGCCAGTGGAGGTTGAGCACCAGGGCGAGCTGTCCGAAGGGCGACTCGAAGTCGACTCCCTTCCAGCCGTGGCCCAGCAGCGACTCGGGCACCGTGTAGAGGAACGCCAGCTGGAGCCCGAGGTAGACCAGCACGGCGAGGCCGATGCCGGTGAGCACCGCGGCCGGTACGGTACGGCGCGGATTGCGGGCCTCACCGGAGAAGTCGAGAGGGGCCTGGAAGCCGTTGACGGAGTACACGATGCCGCCGCCGGCGAGCGCGGTCAGGCAGGCCGCGTAGCCGTACGGGGCGAAACCGCCGTGATCGGTGAGGCGCCCGGAGTGGGTGCCGGACAGGAACAGCGCGACGATGGTGAGGATGGGGACGACGACCTTGAACACCGAGATCAGGTTGTTCAGCCGGGCGAATATCCGTACGGCGAACCAGTTGCACGCCGTCAGCACGACACTGAGCGCGACGGCCACCGCGAGGCCCGAGGCGCTCAGGGTGCCGCCGTTGTAGAGCCCCGGCAGATAGTGGGCGGCGTACTGCATGATCGCGCTGATCTCGGCCGCCGTACCGCCCACCGAGAGCAGCACCGACCAGCCGATCATCGTGCCGACCAGCCGTCCGCTGGCGTACAGCGGCCAGCGCACGGTGCCGCCGCCCTCCGGGCGGGTGGCGCCGAGCTCCACCATGACCAGCGCGATCAGGGCACACAGCACACCCGCCGCGATCCAGGACAGCAGGGCGGCGGGACCGGCGGTCTGGGCGGCGTACAGGGCCGCGAACAGCCACCCGGACCCCAGGATGTTGGAGAACCCGATCGCGGTCAGGGCCCAGAATCCGAGGTCCTTGTGGAGTCGTCGCTCCTCGGTGAGCACCGCCGACTCGGCGATGGACTCCGGTGGGTGGTTCTGCGGCACGATGGCTCGTCTCCTCGGTGGTGCACAAACGGGCAAAGGCCCAGCGTGCCATGCGTGCCGACGGGCTCCGCCGACGCGCCCCGGGCCCCGGGCCCCGGTGCGAGCCCGTGCGAGGCGATCGACGGAAAAACACCCCGCACCGGAGAGGAATCGCCGGATATCGGCCGGGGCGTGTTCTCATGCTTCAGGTGTCCTCTCCCTCCCGCCGTGATGTCCTGCGGTCCGCGAGCGGTGCCGTGGCGGCCACGACGTGCGGCGTCGGCTGCGGCCATCACGCCGACTCCTCGTCGCCCCGGCCGGCCGGTCCCACCGAGGCGCCCTCCTCCGGCGCGGCCTCGGACCGGGCCACGCCCGCCGGGCACGCGCCACGCGGACCGGTGCGCTTCCCCGGGCTGCCACCGCGGATCGCCCACGGGCCGCGCGGTGGAAGCGCGGTGGCCCTCACCTTCCACGGCCAGGGCGACGCGGAGCTCGCCCGCTCACTGCTGTCCGAGGCCGAGCGGGCGGGGGCCCGTGTCACCGTCCTCGCCGTCGGCACCTGGCTGGACGAGCACCCGGAGATGGCCCGGCGGGTCCTGGACGGCGGCCATGAGCTGGGCAACCACACCATGCGGCACCGCGCCGTGTGCGCCCTGCCCGCCGACGAGGCGTACGCGGAGATCGCCGAGTGCGCCGACCGGCTGCGCCGCCTCACCGGGACCATCGGCAGCTGGTTCCGGCCGTCGCGGGCCCGGACCGCCACGGACCTCGTGACCCGTCTCGCGGCCCGAGCCGGATACCCGCACGTCCTCTCCTACGACGTGGACTCCCTCGACTTCCAGGACCCGGGGCCGGACGCGGTGCGGGAGGCGGTCCTCGGCCAGGTCCGCGCCGGTTCGGTGGTCAGTCTGCACTTCGGCCACTCCGGGACCCTGACCGCGCTGCCCGCGGTCCTCGACGGTCTGCGCCGACGCGGTCTGCGCGCGGTCACCACGACGGAGCTGATGCACTCCGATGGCGTAGCAGCGACGGCGGGGCCCGGGAGGCGTACCGAGACTGGGTGAGACGCCGGGCGGCCGCCCGTGGTGTGCCCGTACGGGAGCGGAGGAGACACCATGCCCCGGAGCGGAGGAGACCCCATGGACCCCATGCCCCACCGCAAGGACCTCGGACTGCTCGCCCTGCGCCTCGGCGTGGGCGGGGTGCTGGTCGCGCACGGCACGCAGAAACTCTTCGGCTGGTGCGGGGGCGACGGTCTGGACCGTACCGCCGAGGTCATGGAGGCGATGGGCTTCCGTCCGGGGCTGGTCAGCGCCGTGGTGGCCGGGCTGGGCGAGGCGGGCGGCGGGCTGCTGCTCGCGCTCGGGTTCGCCACTCCGGCGGCCGGGGCGGCGGCCGCGGGGACGATGGCGGGGGCGGTGTCGGTGAACGCGCCGGCCGGGTTCTTCGCCCAGTCCGGAGGTTATGAGTTCCCGGCCCTGCTGGGGTGCTCGGCGGCGGCGCTCGGGATCTCGGGGCCCGGCCGCTACTCCCTCGACCACCTCACCTGCCATGTGCTGGACCGGCCATGGCTGATCGCGACGGCGTTCACCACGAGCGCGCTGGCGGCGGCCGCCGTGATCAAGCGCAGGATGGCGGTGACCGCGGAGCGTGAGCTCGCCGAGGAGGAGGAGTACGAGTAGAGACCCATCCACCCGAGTAGAGACCCATTCACCCGAGCGGAAGCCGATCCACCCGAGCGGAGACCGATCCACTCCACCTCGTATCACCTCTCCGGTCACCCCTCCGGTCACCTCTCCGGCAGGTGACGCACGGCGTGCGAGGGGCAGCCGCGTGCGCCATGGTGGATACCAGGGCCGGGGAGCGGTTCGCACTGGTGGAGGGTGGGTGCGGATGTTCAGCAGGCGCAGCTTCTGGAAGATCGTGGGTGCGGGTGCGGTCGGGGCACCGCTCGCCACCCGGGCCGCCACCGGCTCGGCGGAGGCCGCGGGGATGCTGTCGGACTCGGCGGGGCAGGGGTTGTCGGCCGCGCGGCCACCCCCGTCCTTCGCCGCCCTGCGGCAGATCAGGGCCGGGGTGCTGAACGTCGGCTACGCCGAGGCCGGTCCGGCCCATGGCCCCGCGGTCGTCCTGCTGCACGGCTGGCCCTATGACATCCACAGCTATGCCGAGGTGGCGCCCTTGCTGGCCGCCAAGGGCTATCGGGTGATCGCCCCCTATCTGCGCGGCTACGGAACGACGCGCTTTCTGTCGCCCCGGACGTTCCGCGACGGCCAGCAGTCGGTGTTCGCCGTCGATCTCATCGCCCTGATGGACGTCCTCGGGATCGAGCGGGCGATCCTCGCCGGATTCGACTGGGGCTCGCGAACGGCCGACATCGTCGCGGCGCTGTGGCCGGAGCGCTGCAAGGCCCTGGTCTCGGTGACCGGCTATCTGATCACCAACCGGAAGGCGAACAGACAGCCGCAGCCACCGAAGGTCGAATGGGCCTGGTGGTATCAGTACTACTTCGCCACCGAGAGGGGTGTGCTCGGACTGGAGAACCCCGACTACCGACGCCAACTGGCGCGGCTCGTCTGGCGGTTCAACTCCCCGACATGGCATTTCGACGACGCCACCTTCGCGCGCACCGCCGCCGCCTTCAGGAATCCGGACTATGTGCGCGTCGTGATAAACAACTATCGCTGGCGGCTGGGGCTCGCGGCGGGCGATCCCCGGTACGACGGTCTGGAGCGGCGTCTGGCCAAGGGTCCCGTCATCGGTGTCCCCACGGTCACGCTGGATGGCGGGCGCGATCCGTTCACCCCACCCGGGGGCGGTGCCGCGTACCGGGACAAGTTCTCGGGCTCGTACGCCCATCGGACACTGAAGGGCATCGGCCACAATGTGCCCCAGGAGGCTCCGGAAGCCTTCGCCGATGCCGTGGTCGAGGCCGACCGTCTACGACGGCGCTGAGCGGGGCGGCCGGGCCACTAGAGGCCACGGAAGGCCACGGAAGGCCAGGTCCTAAGGGGGGCAGGGAATGGCGGAGTTCGAGGTGGCCACCGGCGCCGCGGAGCTCCCCGCCGGCGACGACCGGGGCCGCGAGGCCGCGGTGCGGACCGCGTTCGAGGGGCTGCTGCAGATCCGCCGGCTGATGAACGCCGATACCGCGGGCCCCGAAGGGGTGCCCGCCGAGTGGGAGCGGCGTCAACCGGTGCGGGCCGTGGCCCTGGCGCTGGAGGCCGCCGGTGTTCCGCCGTCGGCCGTCGACGCGGAGGGCCGCCGTACGGCGACCGGATACTGCCTCGGCGCGGCGGAGCGAACCGGGGTGGTGCGGGTCGAGTGGCTGGGGCCGCCGGGAAGTGGCGCCGGGTACGCGGCGGAGGACGCGCTGCGGAACTGTGCGGCCGTACTGCGGCGGCTGGGCTGGGAGGCGCTGGAGTACCGGGGGCCGCGCCGCCACCGCTACCTCGAGGTCGAGCCGCCCCCGGCCGGGCCTCCCCGGCGCTGACCGGGGGGCCGACTGAGCCGGTGACAGGGGCGCTGACCGGGCCGGTGGCCGGGCCGCTGAACCGGCCGGTGGGCTACGCCCGGCCCCGGGAGGCGGGGGCTGACGCCGTGTCGCCTGCCGGGGCGGGGTCGCTCACGCGTTGGGGTCGAAGGGGATGTCGGACGGCTTGGCCTTCGCGAGGTGGGAGTTGAGCGTGCTGTCCTTCAGGCCGAGGGTGGCGCTGCCGAAGTCGGCCTGGCTCAGCTTGTCGCGCAGCCCGGCGGGGTAGCCGTTCCAGCCGACCAGCGCGGGGTACTGCCAGGCGTGGTAGTGGTTCTCCGGCGGCTCGTCGTTGGAGTTCGCCGGGCGGAAGCAGTGGGTGCTCAGGCCGTCCTTGTGGTACACGACCTTGGGGTGGGTGCCGTCCCAGCGGATCTGGTCCCGGTTGTAGATGTTGAAGTTGCCGTGGGCCGAGGTGGCGACGTACTTGGCCTCGTTGCCCTGCGCCCACACCACGACATGCTCCCAGTCGTGGCGGTGGCCGCCGAGACCGCTCCCGGCCACGGCCTGGTCCTTCTCGAAGTACAGGCCGTAGATGATCGCGCACCAGCCGTTGTTGCACTTGGAGCGGGAGTAACTGTTGGTGTTGTCCAGGTCCGAGGAGTCGTGGCACTGTCCGTTGAGGGCGCCGCTCGGGTTGAGCCCGCCCGCGATCGTCCCGTCGGGGCTGATGGCGGGCGTGGGGTAGCAGCCGTCGGTGTCGTAGTCGAAGGCCGGCTGGAACGTCTGCTCCGTGCCGTCCGCGTTGGCGGGCAGGGCCTTGGGCGGGTCCGCGAGCGCACTGCCCGGGAAGGCCACGACCAGCACGATGGCGCTGCCGAGGATGGCGGACACTCTGCCGATCCGCGAACTCTTCTTCACTGGGTCCTCCTGAACGACCGCGGCGTGGCGGCACACCGGGAAGGTGGGGGGTTGGCATGCTCAGGTCAGCATGATCGCATTCCTTGAACGGCGGCGGGAGATGTCGCCGTGAAGAAGAGTCAGCCAACAGCTATAGCAGGTGCGGTGGGGCGTGCTGGTGGAGGGTTCGGGCACCGGGCGGGGAAGGTGAGCGCCGCCCCGGCAACCTCGGTTTCCGCCGCGTCCGCGACGCCTGAACCCTCTTTTATTCCGGGGTGTTGACGAAATAGATTGGCGTGCGCATGCTGGTCGGCATGCACCCCCATCAGGACGGCCCCCTGGCCCGGCTACGGCGGGGACACGAAGACTTGGTACTCGACCTGTTGCGCAAACACGGCCCGCTCAGCCGGGCCGAACTGGGGCAGCACAGCGGGCTCTCCCGGACCACCTTGAGCGATATCGTCACCGAGCTGATCGAGAGCGGCGCCGTGGTCGCCACGGCGCCCGGAACGGCCCCGCGCAGGCGGGGGCGGCCGGTGGAGGCGCTGACGCTCAACCCCAGCGCGGGCCAGGCCATCGGTATCGACTTCGCCCGCCGGGCGGTGCATGTCTCCGCGGTCAACGTCGCCCACGAGGTGATCGGTTCGGCCGGCGAACCGCACGATCCGGGGCTGCCCTGGGAGGAGCGGATCGCCCTGGCCGAGCGGCTGGTCGGCACGCTCGCCGACGGCGCCCTGCGGCTGGGCGCGCTGAACGCCATCGGCGTGGGTGTCGTCGGCCCGGTCGAGGACCCCGACGCGGGGCCTGACACGGGGCCCGCGCAACCCTGGCCCTCCGCCGATCTGCCCGCCCTGCTGCGCAAGCGCTTCGAGGCCCCGGTGCTGGTGGACAACAACACCCGGCTCGCCGCGCTCGCCGAGGCCACCTGGGGCGCCGCGGCGGGCGGTCAGGACGTGCTGTATCTGCGGCTGTCGCACGGTGTGGGCGGCGGGCTGGTGGTGGCCGGTGCCCTGCACCGCGGGGCGTACGGCCTGTCCGGCGAGTTCGGGCACATCGCGGTCGAGTCGGGCGACGGACGATGTTCGTGCGGCGCCACCGGCTGCCTGGAGACGGTGGCCGCGGGCGGCGGCGAACTCGCCGCCTACCGCCGCGCGGGCGGCCCCGGGGATGGCCTG
>NZ_JBHYVB010000101.1:0-39562 GCF_042750115.1 Streptomyces sp. NPDC059455 | reverse complement strand
AGCGTGCGATCGCAAGGCGCCGGAGCGCTCTCGTGGCGGAGCCACGTGGGCGTTTCGGCAACGCGGCGAGAGGGGGCACCTCCCAGCGGTAGCTGGGGGAGCGTGCCAGGGGTCGCACGCCCGGCCGGGGATATGACACAGGCTCTGACCAGATGGTGGGGTTGTACTCGGCGAGGGTTGTCCGCTGAGGTGCTCGGGCCCGGCGTGTAGTCGAGGCGCAGTTCCTCGCGGGCGTGGATGGCGCGGCTCAGATCCACCAGGACCTGAGCGTCGATCTGAGGGGTGTCGCGGGCCGCAGGCGGTGGGACGGCGGTGATACGCAGCAGGTCGATGCGGTGGCGAAGGCGGGGTGGCATGGCCTGGCGGAGGGTGGCCAGGGCGCGGGCGGCGTCTTCGGCAACGGTGGTGCCGGTGGCCGCGGTCTGCAGCGCGATGGCCGGGGCGACGGCCTGGCCATCGTCAAACAGCATGGGAGGCATATGGGTTGCCGGCCACCAGGCGGTAGCCGCCGGACGGCCCTTTGAAGGTCGTGATCCAGTAGCCGAGTTCACGCAGGCGGTCGATGTCACGGCGCACGGTGCGCGAGGTGATGTCGAGACGCTCGGCGAGATCCTCGCCGGACCAGTCACGGTGCGTTTGGAGCAGCGAGAGCAGTGCGAGCAGCCGTGAGGACGTCTTATGCATAAGACGCATTCTCACCGCAGTAGAGGAAACAACCTGTCCTCTACCTCCGTCATAGTCACATACCAACCGTTCAGGAGGCATCCTCCTGGTCACGGCAGCCGCCGCTGGCGCTTGGGTAGTCGGCGGTGTATTCGCCGCATCGAGGCAAGGAGCAGGTTATGTCCGTCACGACCACCACTCACCTCAACTTCCGGGGCACCGCACGGGAAGCGCTGGACTTCTACCGGTCCGTCTTCGGCGGACGTACCGTCGTGGTCACCTACAAGGACGCGGGCGCTGTGCAGCATGAGAGCGAGGCGGACTGGGTGATGTGGGGCGAGGTGGTCGGCGACAACGGCTTCCACGTCATGGCCTACGACGTGCCCTCGCAGTTGCCCTGGAACCAGGGCGAGAACCCGTTCTTCGTCTCCGTACGTGGTGACGACGCCGAGGAGATCACCGCCCTGTGGGGCAAGCTCGCCGAGGGCTCGGCCATCGTGCGTCCGCTGGAGCCTGCGCAGTGGGCGCCGCTGTACGGCATGCTCACCGACCGGTTCGGCGTCACCTGGGTCCTGGACATCACCGCCCCGTACAACGGCTGAGCCGGCCGAACTGACCATACCTTCGCCGTCCGGGCCGCTGCGTCCCGGACGGCGCGGGCACCGCACGCTTACCACAGTGGAAGGAAACGGGGCACCATGCGGATGCGGAAGCTGGGACGGACCGGCATCGAAGTCAGCGCCTACTGCCTGGGCACCATGATGTTCGGCAAGATGGGCAATCCGGATCACGACGACTGCGCGCGTATGATCCACCGGGCGCTCGACGCGGGCATCAATTTCGTCGACACCGCCGACGTCTACGGTTACAGCGAGACCGAGGAGATCGTCGGGCGGGCCCTCGAAGGACGCCGCGACGAGGTCGTGCTGGCGACCAAGTTCAACGGCCCGATGGGCGAGAGCCCCAACCGCGGCGGCAGCTCCCGGCGCTGGATCATCCAGGCGGTCGAGGGCTCGCTGAAGCGGCTGCGGACCGACTACATCGACCTCTACCAAATCCACCACCCCGACCCGCACACCGACATCGAGGAAACTCTCTCCGCGCTCACCGACCTCGTGCGTGCCGGGAAGGTCCGCGCGATCGGCTCCTCCAACCTGCCGGCCTCGGAAATCGTCGAAGCCCAGTGGGTGTCCCAACAGCGCGGCCTGCACCGCCTGCGAACCGAGCAGCCCACCTACTCCATACTCAACCGCGGCATCGAGCGCGAGGTCCTGCCCACCTGCCGCCGCTACGGCCTGGGAGTTCTGGTGTGGAGTCCGCTGTCCGCGGGACTGCTCACCGGCCGCTACCGCAAGAACGCCCCGCGGCCCACAGGCGTCCGCATGCAGTGGGTCCCCCGGCACCTCACCGACGAACGCAAGCTTGATGCCGTTGAGCAACTGCTCACTCTCGCCGAAGCAGCCGGCCACTCCCTCCCCCGCCTGGCCATGGCCTTCGCCACCAGCCACCCCGACGTCACCGCCGCCATCATCGGCCCACGCACCATGGACCAGCTCGACAACCTGCTCGCCGGCGCCACCGTCACCCTGGGCGACGACATCCTCGACAAGATCGACACCATCGTCCCGCCCGGCACCGACATCAGCCCTCTGGACATCTCCTACACACCCCCCTCCCTCAACCGCACGGACCTGCGCCGACGCCCGCCCCACGAGCGAGCCGCAGCCTGAGAACGGCATGACCGTCCTCGACAGCCGCGCCCTCAACCGCACCACCCTCGCCCGCCAGCACCTGCTCACGCGCGGTGACACAGCTGTGCCAGAGGCGGTGGCCCACCTGTGCGGCCTGCAAGCGCAAGAGCCCCAGGAACCCTTCATCGGGCTGTGGTCCCGCCTGACTGACTTCAAGCCCGAGCAACTGGACGAAGCGCTGACCGGCCGCAGGGTGGTGCGCACCCACCTGATGCGCCGCACCGTCCACCTCGTCACCTCCGACCACGCACTCGCCTGGCGAGCCCGTCACGACACCATGCTGCGCGGGCGAGTCCTGGGAACCTACCGGCGCGAACTGGCCGGCATCGACGTGGACGAGGTCGCCGCCGCCGGCCGCGCGGTCATGGCCGACCAGCGGCCCCGCACCATGCGCGAGCTCGTAAATGCCCTCGAAGACCGCTGGCCCAGCCCGCCTCGCCGCGTCCTGGGCGAGCTGCTCATCGCAGCCCTCATCCCCATGGCCCAGCTCCCGCCCCGCGGTCTGTGGCACCAGAGTGCCGGCGTGCGCAACCTGCCGTTGGCCACCTGGCTGGAACGGGACATCGCCCCCTCCCCGCCGATGACACCGATCCCGTCGGGCAGCAGCTGCTACGCCGCTACCTCGCCGCCTACGGGCCCGCCGCCAGCTCAGACCTACGTGCTTGGTGCGGCCTCGCGGGGCTTCCCGCCGCCATCAAAGCCGTCCGAGAAGAACTCGTTGTCTTCCGCGACGAACGCGGCCGCGAACTGCTCGATCTACCCGACGCGCCCCGCCCCCACCCCGACACCCCGGCCCCCGTCCGGTTCCTACCGGCCTTCGACAACGCCATCCTCGGCTACCACGACCGCAGCCGCATCATCGACACCCCTCACCTCGGCCTGTCCGTCGCGGGCCACCGCACGGTCCTTGTCGACGGCCGCGCCACCCTCACCCTCACCACAGGCATCCCCTCTCCAAGACCCTGCGACACTCCACCCTCACCCAAGCCGACCCCCGCAGCAGCCGCCATCCACACTGGCCCACCTGGCTGCGATCACACCGCGACCACCCCAACCAGCACCACAGCCCGCTCAGGGCGAGACGCCAGTACCAGCAGGCCCGTGGCTGAGTTGCCGGCCCTCCAGGGCTGATGAGTGTCAGCGGCCGGTCCGGAGTCCCCACGTACGGCCAGTTGAGATGTCACTCTCGGTTTCGGATTGACCGGTTCCTGATGTGCCCGGTCACGTACAGGTGGACGCGATGGGATGCCGGCCAGGTCGGTAGCGGGCACAGGCGATCAGCTGTCTGCGCTGGCGTCTTGGGCGACGAGTTGTGCCACGCGTTCCATGCAGCGCATCCGGGCAGGAGAGAAGTCGTAGGGCATCTTGGTGATCGCCTCCGAGGCGCCCATCCGCGTGTCCTCCTCCTCTGCCAGGTCGGCGTCGTAGGTCTCGAAGAGTTCGTCATCGGCCGCGTCCAGCCCGGCTGCCGTGATGGCCTGCATGAGGGTCATGTGGTGGGTGTATCGCTGTACGGCGATTTCCTCGACGCGCGGGTCATCGGGGTCGACGCCGTCGTCGAGGGCGGCCTCGGCCTCGTCGAGACGGTCCTCCTCGGCCCGTAGGCCGGGATGGGTGGCCAGCACGATGTACACGCCGGCCTGTAGTGCGGAGCCGAGCGGACCGAAGATCCGTTCCGTGACCAGCAGGGCCTCCATGTCGGAGGCGCGCAACGCGCCAGGGGGCAGGTGGCTGAGCCGATCCGTCACCAGCTCGGAGAGCAGGCCCTGCGGGCTGCCCACGGCCCGCAGGCGCCCGACGGCGGCGCGCCGACGTTTGATGTCGGCCTCCTGGGCAGCCAGGGATTCCTCCAGCCGGCCCAGGGTCTCCTCGATGTCCCCGGATTCGTCGAAGGCGGCTCGCATGTCGTCCAGACTGATGCCGACCTCCGCCATTCTGCGGATCCACAACAGGCGGATCATGTCGTCGTAGCCGTAGCGGCGGCGGCCGTCTCCGCCGCGCTCGGGTTCCGGCAGCAGACCGATCTGGTGGTAGTGGCGGATAGCGCGTGGGGTGGTCCCGGCGAAGGCGGCAGCAGCGCCGATCTTGACCTGGCGGGGCGGTGTGACGAACGGGTACATCGCAGACGGAGCCTTTCGTGCTGTGGTGCCTCGACGACACCACATGCCGCTACGGCAGGAGCAACACAACACACCACCCGGGTTCCACCGACCGCGAGGTCCTCGCCACCGCCGGAACCGATCACTGTGACGAGGCATCCCGCATCCCACTGGCAGACCTCCGCGCCCTCATCCGCCGGCCGTTGTGTGTCACGAATTAGCACGCAGAGTGACATCGGCGGCCAGATAACTCCCCACCAAGTAGCCCGCCGCTGGGGAATTCCAACTGACTGCCGACACCGGTCCGAAGACCTCGTACTCGCGAAGGGTGTGGAGTAGGTGACTCTGGTACCAGATCAACGTCCGGTCCAGGAATTCGGCCGTTCGCGGCGCCGGTGCCGGATGTGGCGGGCGCGGGCGAACTGACGTGGTGATGGCCGTTCGGCCGTTTTGTAAGTGACGGTTTCGCGCTCTTGCGCCGTTAGTGGCTGTTGGTGATCTTGTTGGTCTATTGGGACGGTCTTCAATTCCCGAAAGGGGAACAGAGTCATGTCCACGTGCCCCACAAACCTGGAAGCCGACAAAACCACCGATGCTGACAGTCGTCTGATGGTCGCCCTGTATGCCCTCGCGGCAGCCCGGGAAAGCGTCTCCCGCAACGAACTCTTGCAACTCGCGGACGCCTCGCCCGATGAGGCCGGACAGGCGATCGACAGGCTGCTCCAGCTCAAGGTGCTCACCGGCAAGCCCGGAGACCCCGTTCGCCTCGTACCCGTGGCGCCGGCCACCGCCTTCACCCAACTTCTTTTGCCGGCGATCAGGGAACTGCGCGAACGGCAGACGACGATCAACGAAGTGAGCGCGCAACTGGTGGATCTGCTTCCCGTCTACGAGAAAAGCGTCATGAAAGACGTAAGGGAACACTCATTGCACCGCCTCGACAATGTGGATGCCGTCCGCCTGACCGTGTCCGAACTCTCGGCCCGCGCTACCAGGGAGATCCTCGTCTCTCAACCTGGCGGTCCTCGCCCCGAACCCGTCCTCAAGGAGGCAACGGACCGTGCCGTAGGCGTGCTTGAGCGTGGTGTACGCACGCGTACGCTCTATCAGTACACGGCGCAGTTTCATCAGCCCACTGTCGACCACGTCTCGCTGCTTGTCGAGCACGGCGCCGAAGTCCGCGTTGTTACACAAGTGTTCATGCAGCTCATCGTCTTCGACCGCGAAGTCGCCCTCGTCGAGCTGGTTGGAAACCCCAAAGGCGCCTTGCTCATACGTGACCTGAGCGTCATCCACTTCCTGATCGGCGCCTTCGAGCGGGCTTGGGACAAAGCCCTGCCATTCCCGCCCGCCTATGAGCGGGAACAGATGCTGTTCAGCTCGGAGGAGATGAAGACGGCGATCGTGGAACTGCTCGTCGAGGGCTACGACGACAAGGTTGTCGCCAAGCGTCTCGGTATCTCCCTACGCACCTTCCAGCGCCACTTGGCCGCAGTTCTGCGCCGTATCGGGGCCCACAACCGGCTCCACGCCGGCTACCTGCTACGCGATCTCGGCATCCTCCACGAGAAGCGCGCCCAACAGTAAATTCGGCGATTCGCACGGTAGTTGCCTGTTGGCGTCGACCAGGTCGCAATGCCTTACCGTGCCACCGCAATCGTTCACTCAAAGGACATCATGAAAGCGATTATTCCGCCCTACGTCTCGCCGCCATGGACGTCGATGGGTTGCGCGCCCACATGCGGCGGCACCGCGAGATCCTGAGGTCGAAGTTCGAGACCGTGGCCCGCATCTTCGGCGAGCGACTCGATGGCACCGGCTCGCCACGTGGACACGGCCGAATGGCGGCTCCCTCCTCGCTCTCAGCGTCCTCGACGGCAGCGCTCGCGCCGTGGTGCGCCTGGCCACCGAGGCCGGCATCGCTGTCCCGCCGGCCAAGGCCCCTCCCCCCTATGGCAGCGATCCGGACGACACCGTGATCCGCATCGGCCCCACTTACCGCTGAACCAGCGAACACATTCGACAACGAGCGCAACAAGGCCGGGCCACGCCCGGCCTTGTTGTATTTACGTTGGGGGCGGTGGACCGATTGGTGCCGAATTACGCCTTTTGCCCTGTGGCGGGCTTACGTCAGTCGCACGCACGATCACTTGCGACCGCGACAGGTGTCTCATTGTTCAAGCAGGATCGTGGTGCGCCGGACGGTATGCCTGGTGACCAACTTCGCTCATAAGTGAGACCTGAGGGTGGTCGTGCATAAAACCGCAATACCAATCGTCGGCATGGCATGTGCGGCAGTAGCCGTGACCTGCGTTGCCGCCACCGCTCCCGACTTGGTGAACCCTCAAGCAGCGCACGCTTCCGGAACTGCGGAGGATGATCTCGGCCGGGGGTGGAAGGTTCGGATTGATGCTCGCCCACACCGCTCGGATTCGAACAGGGAAAGGGACTCGAATTGAGTGTCGGCAAGTTCACGCCCTACAACGGAAAAACAATTCAACGTGCCCCGCAATGGGGGCGGGTGCCTGAGGAACTCCGCGAGGCCGTCACTGTGGTCTCCCAGGTTCTCCCGTTCCGCACCAATCAGTACGTGCTCGACGAACTCATCGACTGGGACAATATCCCGGACGACCCCATCTTCCGGCTGAACTTCCCCCACCGGGCGATGCTGGACGACACCGACTACGCCACCCTGCGGGATGTCATCGCCGCTGGCGACAAGGGGCAGATCGCGCTTCACGCGAGGAAGCTCCGCGAGCAGATGAACCCCCACCCGGCCGGCCAGCAAACCCACAACGTACCTGAGTTGGACGGCAAGGAAATGTCAGGGATGCAGCACAAATACTCCCAGACAATACTGTTATTCCCTCAACACGGGCAGACCTGCCACGCCTACTGCACGTTCTGCTTCCGCTGGCCGCAGTTCGTCGGCGACGGCGAACTCGCCTTCGCCGCCAAGGATGCCCAGGGCCTGACCGCCTACCTCGCTCGCCACCGGGAGGTCACCGACGTTCTGATCACCGGCGGCGACCCGCTGATCATGCGGACAAACACGCTCGCCCGCTATATCGAACCACTCCTGGCACCGGAGTTCGAACACATCCAGAACATCCGGATCGGCACCAAATCGGTCGCCTACTGGCCCCAAAGGTTCGTCACCGACCGGGATGCCGACGAACTCATCCGGCTGTTCGAGCGGGTCGCCACCGCTGGTAAGCACCTGGCGATCATGGGCCACTACAGCCACCCCGCCGAGCTGCGCCCTGACATCGCACAGACCGCCCTGAAGCGGATCATCGCCACAGGTGCGAACATGCGCCTCCAGTCGCCGTTGCTGAGGCACATCAACGACAACGCCGAGGCGTGGCGGGAGCTGTGGACGACCGGGGTGCGGCTGGGCGCCATCCCCTACTACATGTTCGTCGAACGCGATACCGGCGCCCGCTCCTACTTCGAGATTCCCCTGGTGAGGGCGTACGAGATCTTTCGCGACGCATACCAGCGGGTCTCCGGCCTCGCCCGCACCGTGCGCGGCCCGTCGATGAGCGCGTTTCCGGGCAAAGTTCTCATCGACGGCACCCCCACCATCCGCGGCGAGAAGGTGTTCGCCCTTCAGCTCCTTCAGGGGCGTAATGCGGACTGGGCGCGTCGGCCGTTCTACGCCACGTACGATCCGGACGCGACCTGGTTCGACCAACTCATCCCGGCGTTCGGGGCGGAGAAGTTCTTCTTCGAGGACGAACTGCCGCTCCCGGCGCCCGAGGCTCGCGAACTGACGGTGGTGGGCGCATGAACCGGCCGCCAACCCACGAACTTCTCGCGCTCAGGTTCGGGACTCAGACGGGGCGACTCGCGCGGGAGAACTTCCTGTTCGCCGACGACCCCTGCGCCACTGACACGCCGGCCGGCTTCGACTTCTACATCTGGGTCATCCGAGGTCAGGATCAGGTGATCGTCGTCGATACCGGGTTTACCGCGCACACGGGTGCGCGGCGTGGTCGCGAGCAACTTCACCACCCCGTCGAGGCCCTGGCCGGTCTCGGCATGGATCCCACCGACGTGTCGCATCTGCTGATCACGCACATGCACTGGGACCATGCCGGTCACCTCGCCGCCTTCCCCACGGCTCGCGTTCATCTCCAAGAGCCGGAACTCGCGTTCTGCACCAGCCGCGCCATGCGCCAAGCCGCACCCCGCCGCCCCTTCGAGGCGGGGGATGTGAACGCGGCGATTCGGCTGCTGTTCGACGAGCGCCTCACCCTGCACCAGGGCCCGGCTACGATCGTGCCCGGCGTCGAGGTGCACCCGGCCCCTGGACATACCCCCGGCCTTCAAGTCGTACGCGTTCACACGAAGCGCGGCTGGGTCGTGTTGGCGAGCGATTCGTCGCACCTGTGGGCGAACATCCGTCGCCGGGCCCCGTTCCCGATCCTCGATCACCTCGCCTCCATGGTCGAGGCGTACGAGACCGTCGAAGATCTGGCGGACGGCGTCGACCACATCATCCCCGGTCATGATCCTCAGGTCGCCACCCGCTTCCCCCAGGTAGAGGACGACCCCCGCTGGGTGCGGTTGCACGAGGAACCCATAGCCCCGTACACCGACCCGGCGGCGCTGGAACTGCGCGAGCGGGTGATCTCGTGAGGGCTGTTCAGGTCACGATCGTCGGGCTGGGGCCGCGCGGCCTCGGCATCCTCCAGCACATCGCCCAGCGGGCCCACCAGCTCCCCGAGGGCGTTGAGCTGGACGTCCACCTTGTCGACCCCGGCGACACCGGGCAAGGGGCACACTCCAACCGGCAGCCCGACCATCTGCTCACCAACACGCTCGCCAGCCAGCTCACCATGTTCCCCGGCGGTGGCGGCCCGTCGTTCACCGATTGGGCCCAGCAGGTTGGCTACCGCCGCTTCGCGGGTGGCTACTACCGCACGGGCGAGGCAGGCGGGGAGCCGATCGGGCCACACGACTACCTGCCGCGCAACCTGCTCGGCGAGTATCTCTCCTTCGCGTCCGACCACACCCTCAGCTCGCTGCCCACGAGCGTGCGAGTGGTGCACCACCGGGCTCGCGCCATCGACATGGAGGAGCTCTCCCCGTCCGGCAGGTACGTGGTGCGGACCGAGAACGGCTACGAGATTCCCTCCGATTTCCTGTTCCTCGCCACCGGGCACTCCCGGCGCACCCCCACCGACGAGGACATCCGGTTCGAGAATTTCGTCAGCGAACACCAGGGCCGCAATGACCGCCTCGCCTACCTGGCGGACTGCTACCCGGTCGACAAGCTTGGGCGCATCGCTCCCGGGGCCACGGTGGCCGTGCAGGGTTTCGGGCTGACCGCCCACGACGTCATCGCTCACCTCACCATCGGCAGGGGCGGACGTTTCGAGGGCGACGGCCACGACATGCGCTACATACCGTGCGGGCGCGAGCCGAGCATCCTGTTGTTCTCCCGTCAGTGCCTGCCCGCCGCCGCACGCGGCATCAACCAGAAGGGCCTCGCCGGCGCCTACCAGCCGCACTTCTTAACCCTCGAGGCCATACGCGGATTGCGTGAGCACGCGAGGCGGAAGCGCGGCAGCGCGCAGATCGACTTCGAGGCGGAAGTCGTGCCGCTACTACGTCGGGAAATGGGCTACGTTTACCGCTCCACGCTGGAGAAACGTCATATCCGGCCCGACCGGTACGAATTCACAGCGGCCGATCAGGCCGCCGTCGACGCCATCGTCGACCCGCTGGTCGGCAAGAGCTTCAGGGATCTGGACGCCTTCCGCGCCTTCTTCACGGCGTTCGTCACCGAGGACCTGACGCACGCCGAGGAAGGTAACCGGACGAGCCCTGTCAAAGCGGCCACCGACGCCATCCGGGACATCCGCGCCAGCCTGCGCGAGGCCGTCGAATTCTCCGGCCTGACACCGGATTCGCATCGGGTGTTCAACACCCGATGGGTGCCGCTCATGAACAAGATCTCGTTCGGGCCACCCCGCCGCCGTAACTACGAGCTTCTCGCCCTGATGAACGCTGGTGTGGTCGATCTGGCCGGAGGACCGGGCTGCCGTATCATCCCCGATCCTGAGACGGCCCGGTTCACCGTTGAAACCCATTTCACCAACGGCCCTACCGTCCGATACGCCGACGCATTGGTGGCGGCGCGCCTGGACTTGTTCCACCCCGAGACGGACAGTTCCCCGCTGACCGCCCGCCTGCTGGCACGCGGTCTGATCCGTCCCTATAGCAACGGCTCCTACGAGCCGGGCGGTGTGGACATCACGCCCGGCGGCCGCGTCATCGCCAAGGCCGGGACGCCGCTCACAGGTGTATGGGCTGTCGGATACCCCGTCGAAGGGCCGCGGTACTACACGTACTACCTGCCCAGGGACGGGCAGAAGTCGCGATTCACGGACGAGGCGAACGCCGCCGTGTGCGACATGTGGCAGCAACTCACGATCCTCGAGGAGGATGATTCCCGTGCCGATCGGCAGCGGCAGTCAGTTTCCATACCCTGACTTCAAAAAGCGCTACGACACCCTGCTGCCCGAGCCGGTGGTGTGGCGGTGGGCGGACACCTCCGGCCGGCTCAGCGACACAGAGCACCCCGAACGCGGCACGCTCGCCCTGTCTCTGCCGAACGGCAGCGCCGAAATCATCCGTGATGTCGCCGTCGCCTACCAGGTCATCCCCGCTGGGAAGAACACCACCCCGCACGCGCATACCTGGTATCACCTGTTCGTCGTGCAAGCCGGCACCGGCACTGTCACCTTCCACGACACCAGCGAGACAACCGATCTGAGCCTCGGGGACCTTCTGCTCGTCCCGGCCTGGTCGCTGCACCACTTCAACAACCCCACGAGCCAGAACCTCGTCCTGCTGAACCTGATGAACATCCCGCTGTTGGCCGAGCTGGGGAACCTGGCCTCCAGGCAATCGGAGCCCGGCGCGTGACCGCGCAAGAGGTCGGCAAGGCGGCGCCCGCCGAGCAAGCTGCCCACTCAGCGGGCTCGTACAAGTGGGTCGTGCTCGCCGTCGCCGTTACCGCGCTGACTTCCGGCTCGATCGTCTACTCCGGCGTCAGTGTCCTGCTGCCGTTCTGGAAGAACACCTACCACCTGTCCGCGGCCACCGCCGCTCTCGCGGCCACGGCGATCCAGGCCGGGCCGATCGCCTCGATGCTGATCATCGGGCGGGCCATCGACCGCTACGGAGAGCGCTGGGTCGTCTCTCTTACAATGATCGCCATGGGCGTCACGGCGTTCATCGCCGCGGCCGCGGGTCGCAATTACCCTGTGCTGCTGCTGTTCATCCTGGTGATGGGCGCCTTCTACGGATCTATTCTGCCTGGCGGGCAGCGAGCCATCACCCGATGGTTCGAACCCGGCCTACGAGGTATGGCCACCGGTATACGCCAAGCCGGTCTGCCGATCGGCGCCTCCATCGCCGGGGCGATCCTGCCCGCCGTCGCCCTGCACCGCAGCTGGACCGCAGCCATGATCGTCCAGGGAGCGGCCGGCATCCTCGGGGGCGTGGTCTTCGCCACCTTCTACCGCCAGACGGGTGACGCCACGACGAGTGCGCGAAAGACGCCGGTGAACCTGCGCCGCTTGATCCTCGGCCTGGTGCGCGACAGGGCCGTCCGCTCGCTTCTCATCGCCGGACTCGCCTTGGCCGCGTTCCAGTACGTGTTCTCCGTGCAGATCTTGATCTTCCTCAACGATCACCTACACATCCCGATTGTCACGGCCGGCTTCATGTACTCGGTGGCCCAGGCTGCCGGGATCGCCGGCCGGATCGGTCTCGCCTGGATCAGTGACCGTTTCTGGCCCGGCATGCGGATGCGCTCGCTGAAGTGGCTGCTCGCCTTCTCCACGATCCCGATCACCGCACTCAGCGCGTTGACCCCCGGCTCGCCTCGCGTGCTCGCTTACACGCTCTGCACGCTGCTGGGCCTGCTCAGCGTCGGCTGGTACCCGCTCTACCTCGTACAGATCACCGACATCGCCCCCCAGCATGCGGTCGCCTCCACAATCAGCTTCGCGATCACCCTGAATCAGATCGTCGCCGCCACCATGCCACCGTTGTTCGGCGCGCTCGTCGGCGCCACCGGCTACACGGTCGGCTGGCTCTTCCTGGTGGTCATTCTGATCCTGACGGCTACCCAACTGCACCGCACTCAGGCCGCCCCGAACCCCATCGCATCGCAGACCTCCTGAAGGGACCCACACGCTCATGCTCAAGCGCATTGACCATATCGGTGTCGTGGTCCACGACCTGCTCCGCGCGAAGAAATTCCTTGAAAGCCTCGGTCTCAACCTCGAGTTCGAACGCGAGCTGCCCGAACGCAATGTAAAAGCGGCGTTCTACCGGGTGGGTGACGGGGCTCGTATCGAGCTCATCGAACCCACCACCAGCGAGGCCCGTCGACGCCGTCTCGGCGACCGCGTCGGCGAGACGGCTCGCATCGAGCACATCGCAGTCGAGGTCGACGACAGCATCACCGAGATCATGCAGACGCTTCGTGGCCTCGGCGTCGAATTCGTCGCTCCTCAGCCCGTGGCGATCGACGGCAACCTCAATGCTTTTTCCCGGCCCGACACCTCGGAGGGGATTCAGTTTCAGCTCGTCGAGCGCGACGCCGCAACCTGACTCACCTGCCGCAGTGTCCAGATCTTGATCGGAAAGCGAAGACTCCTTCTGAACTGGGATGACAGGGCTTGCATAGGGCTACTTTTGTTCCAGCAAGAAGACGGTTTCCGTGTATGTCGTTCGGAAACCCATCGCGGCTGCTCGGAGCGGATCCAGCGTCAACACCGTTGATTTCGCTCCTTTGGCCTGGCCGTTGACCTCGATCTTTCGTGACGGCCCGTCGGATTGTCCGGCGGGCCGTTTCGGCTGTCCGGCCTGACCGCGGGCAGGTTGGAGGCCCGTCTATCGCGCCGGGTGGGTGCGAGGTTCCCCGGCTCCGCCAGGAATAGGCGTAGGCCCATGTGCGCGCGCATGTGAACTGATCTTTGCGGGGCCCCTTTGAAGCACCCGGAGGTGCTGGTGGCGAAACTGTCGGGGCGCCAGCGGCGAGCTGGTGGGCCCGGATTGAGGTGGAGTCGAGGTTGATGTTCCAGTCGATGTCACCCGATGCGTCAGCGACGGCCTGGACGTGCTGGAGCAGTCGTTCCCAGGTGCCGTCGACCGACCACAGGGCAAAGGGCCCTGCCGCGGATCACGCGGTCGGGCCCCGGGGTCCCGGTGCGCGCGGTCAGCGCAGGTGCACGGGCACTGAGCTGGGCAGGTTGTCGACACTTGAGCCCACGTGGAGTGTGAACTCTCCCGGTTCGTAAGCCCACGTGCCCTCGTCCCAGTGCGCGAACGCGCGGGCCGGGACGGTGACGTTCACGGTCTGCGTGGTGCCCGGGGCGAGGCGGACCGCCTCGTGGCCGACGAGCCATCGCGCCGGACGGTCGACCGCCGTGTGCGCGCGGGACGCGTAGACCTGGACGATGTGCTTGCCCGCACGGCCGCCGGTGTTGGTCACCTCGGCGCGGACCTCCACCGTACCGCCGGAGCCGAACTCCGGGGTGGCGGTGGCCCGGTCCACGGTCCAGGTGGTGTAGCCGAGTCCGTACCCGAAGGGATAGCCGGGGGCGGTGCCGGATCGCAGCCACGCCCGGTAGCCCACGTGGACCCCTTCGTCGTACCGGACCTTGCCGTCCACCGGCGTCACATCGAGCACGGGTACGTCGCTCTGCCGCGCCGGCCAGGTGGTGGGCAGCCGACCGCCGGGCTCGCGCGCCCCGGTGAGCACGTCGGTGAGCGCGTTGCCGTACTCCTGGCCGCCGAACCAGGTCAGCAGGATGGCGGCGACATCGTCGCGCCACGGCAACTCGACCGGTGAGCCGGAGTTGACGGCCACCACCGTGCGGGGGTTGGCCCGCGCAACAGCGCGCACGAGTGCGTCCTGGCGGCCGGGCAGGGCGAGTGAGGTCCGGTCGAAGCCCTCCGATTCGACGCTGCTGTTCGTGCCGACGACGACCACCGCCACGTCGGCCCGCGCCGCGGCGGCGGCCGCCCGCTCGATCAGCCCGTCCGGGGCGGAATCGTCCGCTTCCGTGCCGAGCGTGTACGCGAGGGCTCCGGCGAGGCCGAGGTCCTTCGCGATCTCGTACTCGACGCGGATCTCCACCGCTTGGCCCTCGGGCACCGGGACGGCCGCGGACGTGGTCGGCGGGTGCAGGAACGAAGCGCCGAGTTGTTCATCGGCGAGCGGGACATCGGCGTCCAGGACGAGTTCTCCGTCGGCCCAGATACGCGAGACGCCCGGGGCGGCGACGCCGAGGCGGAGCGTCTCGGCGCGAGGGGAGGTGTAGCGGGTGGTGATTTCCAGGGTGTCGGAGCGGTCGACCGGGGCGTCTCCACCGAACCAGACGAGCCGGGTGGCGCCCGGTTCAACCGGCCTTGGGACGGGCGAGTCCGAGGTCGTAGGCGAAGATCACGGCCTGGATGCGGTCGCGAGCGCCGATCTTGGCCAGGATGCGCCGGACGTGGGTCTTGACGGTTGACTCGGCCAGGAAGAAATGGGCGGCGATCTCGCCGTTGGTCCAGCCCTTGCCGATGGCGACGAGAATCTCGCGCTCCCGGCCGGTGAGAGCCTTCAACCTCGCTTCCTGGGCCGGGCCATCGACAGGTTGCGGGACGTGCTGGGCGTATTCGTCCAGGAGGCGGCGGGTGAGTGCGGGAGCGATCACGGCGTCGCCGGCGGCGACGGCCCGGATACCGGCGAGGAGCTCTTCGGGGCGCACATCCTTCAGGAGGAACCCACTGGCGCCCGCTCGGAGGGCAGCGTGGACGTATTCGTCGAGATCGAAGGTGGTCAGCACCAGAATGCGGGAGCGGTCGCCGGCCGCGACGATGCGGCGAGTGGCCTCGATGCCGTCCATGCCGGGCATGCGGATGTCCATGAGAACGACGTCGGGGCATAGCTCTGCCGCCAGGCGGACGGCTTCGGCGCCGTGTGCGGCCTCACCGAGCACGGTGGTCTCGGGGACGGATTCCAGCAGGATGCGGAACGCGTAGCGCTGAAGCGCCTGGTCGTCCACGATGAGCACGGTCGTCACTGAGCACGCCCCTGGGGAGTGAGGTCGAGGGTGACCTCCACGCTCCAGCCTCCGTCGGTCGCGGGTCCCGCGCTGACGACCCCGCCGTAGAGTGCCGCTCGTTCACGCATCCCCACCAGGCCGTGTCCTTCCTCGCCGGGCGGTTGGGGCACGCCCGGCGGGCCGGTGTCCTGAACCCGGATCTCCAGCCGGGTGTCCTCGACGAGGATCGACAGGCTCACCCGGGTGTCGGCACCGGCGTGCTTGAGAGTATTGGTGAGGGCTTCCTGGACGATGCGATACGTGGTCAACTGCACCCCTTTGTCCAACATATCCATGTCACCGACAGTGCGATAGACGACCTCCGGGCCGGCGGCCCGCACACCGGCACACAACATGTCGATGTCCATGATGCCGGGCTGTGGGCTGAGCAAGGGCTCGGACGACGGGGAGTCCGCCACCTCGCGCAGCACGCCGAGCACTCTCCGCAGCTCGCCAAGAGCTTGACGGCCGGTGTCACCGATCAGGTTCAGCGCTTCCTTACCGCGTTCCGGAGCCGCATCGGTGGCGTAGGCGCCCGCGTCTGCGAGGTTGATGATGATGGCCAGGTTGTGTCCGACGATGTCGTGCATCTCGCGGGCCACCCGGGCTCGTTCAGTGGCGGTCGCCAGCCTGCTGCGCTGGTCGCGCTCGATCTCCAGCCGGGCCGCCCGTTCCCGCAGCCCGGCGAGCTGGGCCCGGCGAATCCTGATCATGAGGCCGAGCGCAAGGGCGGCGGTCGCCGTGCTCATGAGGAAGAACAGCGCGCCCCAGATGGACACGGGCGGAGATACCCGGAGCGCGACCAGCACCATGGCGCCCGCCATGACGGCGCAGGCCCATGGCAGCTGCGGAAGCCTTCCGTGCAGGGCCAGGCTGTACAGGGCGACGAAGAGGGCGATGTCCGCGCGCAGTCCGGCATTGAGTGACCACTGGAGCAGGAATACGGCCGCGATGACACCGAAGGCCATCAGCGGTTTCCGCCGCCGCCACAGCAGGGGCAGTACCAGCCCGGCCTGCAGCGCAAGCGTCGCCACCAGTGGCAGTTCGGTGAGCGTGAGAAGCAGCTTGCGCGGGCCATCGTCCCCCGCCTCCAAGTCCTCGGGTAGCAGGTCCGGCAGGCAGAACAGCACGACGGCCAGCACGACCACCGTGGTGTCCAGCACCCAGGGGTGGGCGTGGCCCCAGTGCCGCAACCGCTGGCCGCCTCGGTTCAGCCGGGCGACCAGGCGTCCCATGCCGCCGGTGCCGTCGATGCTCACGGATGTCACCTTCTGTCGGTCCAGGCGGTCAGACGTCGCTGCGCTTGAGCCGGTACGCGGCGCCCGCCAGCACGAGGACCGTCCAGCCCAGGAACACCGCCAGGCCGGCCCCCGGGGACAGGGTGGAGGAGTCGTGTGTCAGGGCGAAGATGGACTCGCCCGCGTTGCTCGGCAGGTAGGGGCTGACGTTGTCCTGCCAGGAACTGGGCAGGAGCTGGGTCAGCCCGGGAACCAGGAGGAACACGCCGACCAGCACCGAAATGCCGCCCGCCACCGACCGCAACAAGGCGCCCAGGGCCGTACTGACCACCCCGACCAGGCCGAGGTAGAGCCCCGCCCCCAGCAGGCACCGCACGACACCCGTGTCCGACAGGCTCTGGGCCGCCGGGGTGCCGGAGACGATCTGGCTGCCGACCAGGAAGGCCACCAACGCGCCGGCCGTGCCGACCAGCGACGCCACCAGCCCGTACAACGCGGCCTTGGACCACAGCACCGGCAGCCGACGCGGCACCGCCGCCAGCGACGAGCGGACCATGCCGGTCGAGTACTCCCCCGCCATCACCAGCACACCGAGGACACCGAGGGCCAGCTGCGCGAAGGGGATACCGAACAGGGACAGGTCCACGGCCCTGGAGCTGTCGAAGTCGCTGTCCAGATTGCCGGATGCGAACTGCCAGGAAATAATCAGCCCGAACACCAGCAGGAACAGCAGGCCGAGGGCCAGCGTGATGGGCGTCGAGCGCAGGGACCACAGTTTGGCCCACTCCGAGCGCAGCACGCGCCATCCGGTCACCTTGTAGCGGGGGCGAGGGGGAGCGGTCGGCTCCTGCCGGGGCTCGGCGATCGTGGTGAGGGAACTCATGCCACCCTCCCGAGGGTGTCGATGGTGGTCGTGGTGCCGTGGTACTCCACCGCATCCCTGGTCAGGTCCATGAACGCCGCTTCCAGCGACACCGTCCGGTCGCTCAGTTCGAACAGCGGGATTCCGTGCTCCGCCGCCTTCAGCCCGATTTCGCGGGTGGTGAGCCCTGTGACGTGCAGTTCCTCGGAGCCGACCTGGCCGGTGATGTCGACGCCCGGTCCCGCCAGGACGTCCCGCAACCGCGCCGGATCCTGCGTCGCCACCTTCACCGTGTCGCCGCCCGCCTCCCGTACCAGATCCCGCACGGTCGTGTCGGCCAGCAACCGCCCGCGCCCCACGATGATCAAATGGTCCGCCACCAGCGCCATCTCACTCATCAGATGCGAGGAGACGAACACCGTCCGCCCCTCCGCCGCGAGCTCCGTCAGCAGATTGCGGATCCACAGCACGCCCTCCGGATCGAGACCGTTGACCGGCTCGTCCAGCATCACCGTCTGCGGATCGCCGAGCAGTGCCGCCGCGATGCCGAGCCGCTGCCCCATGCCGAGGGAGAAGGCTCCGGCCCGCTTCTTCGCCACGCTGCCCAGCCCGGCGAGGTCGATGACCTCGTCGACGCGGCCGCGGGGGATCCCGTGCGTCAGCGCGAGTGCCTTGAGGTGGTTGTACGCCGAGCGGCCCGGGTGGATCGACTTCGCCTCCAGGAGCGCGCCGACCTCCTGGAGCGGCGCCCGGTGCTGGGCATAGTGGCGGCCGTTCACCATCAGAGAGCCGCTCGTCGGGGCATCCAGTCCGACGATCATGCGCATCGTGGTGGACTTCCCCGCGCCGTTGGGCCCCAGGAAGCCGGTCACGGTGCCCGGCTTCACGGTGAAGTCCAGCCGGTCCACCGCGGTCTTCTCCCCGTACCTCTTGGTCAGTAGCTGTGCCTCGATCATTCGCGTGCCTTCCCTCGGCCTCGAGCGCCCGTCGGGCGCCTCACCGGCAACGCTAGGAGCGAAGCGGCCCCGTAGGGTCACACCGTGGGCTGATCCACGGCGGTGGGCGTCGTACCGCGGTACGACACGGGCGTCTGACGAAAGCCTTGCACCCCCGGTGCTCACAGCGCCCCGGACTTGCCCGCGCGGCCGGTGACCGTGCCGCGCCAGTCGCTGAGCGACCCAGGGCTCGATGGCGCTGTCGCAGGAGTCGTCGCGGCGAGTGGCACGGCGGCGTTCGCGATCGCGGCGGCGCTCCGGCGGGGCCGGCCTCCAGAATACCGATCAGGCCCATGGGCATGGTCGGACCGGGTTCGTCGAGGCACTCGATGGCGATCTCCAGGATGCCGCCTGGACGGGGAGGTGGTACTCCGCCAGGCTCGGGGGCACGATCCGCCCGCTATGGGGGCGATGAGCCTCTCCTGCCGTGTCGACCGTCTGTGTGTCCGCCATCATTCGCTCTCTACCAGGACCGCGGTCCTGGCTCGCTGTTGTCCCGCGGTGTCACTCGATACCGACCATGGCCGCGCTCTCGCGCCACAGCCGGTCCTGGGCATCTTGGTTTCGCGCCAGTTCCGAGGGATCGGGGAATGTCGGTTGCCCCTTGACCAGGGAGATGTAGATCCGACCGGGTGGTGGAGTGACGGTCCCCAGAGAGACCTCGGCCAGCGCCTCACCCGAGCGCTCAGGTGTACCCATGACGTATTCGGGGCGGAAGAGACCGACCAGGCGGAACACGGTACGCATCAGGAGCGTGACGAACATGCGCCTGGCGCGCGAGCTGTCACGGCCGAGCGAGGTGCCACCGGTGAGGCCGGGACTGAAGGCGATCACGCTGATCCGGCGGGCCTTGACCTCGTCCAGCGCGGCGAAGGACTGAGCGGTCAACAGATTGCACAGCTTGGACGCCGAGTAGGCGCGCACACCCGACCCGAAGCCACCCTTGCCCGGATGCGCCAGCGTCCGCGGCTCGAGGGTCTTGGGTGCGATCGGAGTGACGGCGGGGTCATGCGTCTCACTCGTGGTGATCACCAGGCGGCCGTGGTCGGCCATGTGCGGCACCAGGAGCCGGGCCAGCAGATAGTGGGCGAGGTGGTTGACCGCGAAGGTCAGCTCGTAGCCGTCCGCGCTCCGCGCCTCGGCGTTGGAGGTCTGCATACCGGCGTTGAGGACGAGGATGTCGATGCGGGCGTCACCGAGCTGCCGTGTCACCGCGTCGGCGAAGTCACGGACACTATCGAGCGAGGCCAGATCGAGTGGGATGACCTCGGCACCGCGTGGCACGGTGCCGCTTCCACGGACGCCGATGATGATCCGCGTGTCGGGCTGAGTAGCGATGTGCCGCAGCGCGTGCGCGCCGAGCCCGGCCGTGCCGCCGGTCATGACGACAACACGCTGCGGTGTGGCTTGGTCCATGGCTGGTCGTTCCGTCCTGATCAGTGTGGGGTCTGCCGGTCGCGCTCTGGGGCGCGGCTCTCGGGGTGCGGCTTTCGGGGTGCGGCTTTCGGGGTGCGACTCGCTGCCGGTTGCCGACAGGGCGCCACCCCTGAGACCATTGTTACCGTAACCGCAGTTAAATTAACAACTGATAGGATCTGCATTGTCGAGATCGGTTTCCGGCTCGGGCACACCGGGCGAGACGTCCGCGCCCGCGACAGGCCACCAGCTGCTCACCGGATTCGCGAGCCTGCGCAAGGGCCTGCGGCAGTGGATGCACGCGAACATCCCCACCGACAGCGGGATGACGGTGCCGCGCGCGACCCTGCTCATGGGCCTGACGCTCAAGAGCGAGCCGGCGGGCATGGGCGAACTCGGGGAACCCCTGGGCATGTCGCCCCGGAGCATGACCGTCCTGGTGGACGGCCTGGAGAAGGAGGGCCTGGTCCGCCGTGTCAGCCATCCGCACGACCGCCGGGTCAAGCTGGTCGAACTCACCCCGGCCGGTCGGCAGGTCGTGGAGCAGGACCTCGGGCCGTCACACGATGCGGCTGCCGCACTGTTCGACGACTTCACCGCCGAGGAACGGGACGAGTTGCTCCGGCTGCTGATGAAAGTGGCCGGCTCCCTGCGCGCACGCGGGATCGACATGCCCTCCCCCGGCCAAGGCTGATCGACGCAGCATGGCCGATCACCCGCGAGGTGAACGATGACATCACCGGCCCCCAGACATGGGCGCCCGCCATTCAGGGACGCGCTGCTGGCCACAGGTGTGTACGGGATCTCGCTGCTGATCCCGGTCCTGGACGGCAATGGCGGCACCGGGCCGCTGACCGTCCCCGGCGCGTTCCTCGGGGCCGTGATCTGCGCCTCGCTGGTCCTCCGGCGGCGCTGGCCGCTGGTGGTGCTCGCCGTGACCGCCTCGGGAACAGCGACCTCTCTCATCCAGCGGACACAAGAGCCCACTGATGCTGGCGACGATGGTGGCGATGTACACGTGCGCGCTGCGCCGGCCACGGCGCGACGCGGTCTCGGCGGTCGCCGTGGTCGCGGTCCTGCTGGCCGGGGCGAGCGTGGTGTTCGGCCACCGGGGATGGACCAGCCCGGAGAGCGTCGCGCTGCTCGCGCTGAGTGCGTCGGCCGCGGCGGTCGGGTTCGCGGTCCGCAACCGGCGCGCCTACGTCGCCGCGGTCGAGGAGCGGGCGCGGCGGGCCGAACAGACGCGGGAGGAGGAGGCGCGCCGACGGGTCATCGACGAGCGGCTGCGGATCGCCCGCGAGCTGCACGACATCCTGGCCCACCACATCGTCCTCATCAATGTGCAGGCGGCGGTGGTGGATCACGTGATGGAGACGGAGCCCGTCCAGTCCAGAGAGTCGCTCGCGCACATCCGGCGGGCCGCCCGGTCCTCGCTGGAAGAGGTCCGCACCACGATCGGGCTGTTGCGCCAGCCGGACGCACCGGACGAGGCGGCCGTCGAGCCGTCTCCGGGCCTTGACGCCCTGCCCGACCTGATCGCGGGCTTCATGTCCGCCGGCCTGATCGTCGACCAGAAAGTCGCGGGCACACCGGTGGATCTGCCCGCGGCGGTGGGGCTCACCGCGTACCGGCTCGTCCAAGAGGCTCTGACGAACGCGAGGAGGTACGCCGCGCGCCCCTACGCCGAGCTGGGACTCGACTACCTGCCGTCCGCGCTGTGCGTCCGCGTCAGCAATCCGGCCCATCCCGCCTCGCGGTCCGGGTCCTCCGCGACGCCCGATCCGCTGGAACTCGGGAAGGGCGGTCATGGGCTGCTCGGCATGCGGGAACGCGCCCACGCTCTCGGCGGGACGTTCGTGGCCCGGATGACCGACCACCGCTTCGAGGTCCACGCCCTCCTGCCGCACGAGGGGACAGAAGCGTGACGATCAAGGTCCTGCTCGCCGACGACCAGGAGCTGGTCAGAACAGGCTTCAAGATCCTGGTGAACGCCACACCCGACATGGAGGTGGTGGGCGAGGCGTGCGACGGACGGGAAGCGGTCCGGCTCGCCGCCGAGGCCGACGTCGTGCTGATGGACATCCGGATGCCCGGCTCGGACGGCCTCACCGCCACCCGACAGATCACCTCCGAGCTGCCGGACGTCCGCGTCCTGGTGCTGACCACGTTCGAAGTCGGCGAGTATGTGTTCGCCGCACTGCGCGGCGGGGCCAGCGGGTTCCTCGGCAAGGGCGTCCAGCCGGCCGAGCTACAGGAAGCGATCCGCCTGGTCGCCCGGGGCGAACAGCTGCTTTCCCCCGGCGCGACGCGCGCACTGATCGCCCGGTTCCTGCGCGGACCCGCCCAGGACACGGGCCGCGCCGCTGAACGGCTTGCGGTGCTCACCGAGCGGGAGCGCGAAATCCTCATCCTCGTGGCGGCCGGGCTCGGCAACGACGAGATCGCCGAACGCCTTGGCATCAGTCCCTACACCGCCAAGACCCATGTGAACCGGACGCAGACCAAGCTCGACGCGCACGACCGGGCCCAGCTCGTCATGCTCGCCTACGAGACGGGCCTGGTCAGGCCGGGTTCACCACCTGGGGCGTAGGCGGTACTGCGATCGCGGTACGCCGGAAACCGTCCGGCAGACCCACGATCAGGCCGCGAGGGCGCACCCGATTGGAAAACACCATGTCGGCATCGCCCTGAGGAGTTCTCTTGTCCGCCCTTGCCCGCTGGTGCTATCGCCACCGGCTTCTCGTCGTGCTGCTCTGGGTGGCCGTGCTCGCCGTTCTGGGCCTGGCCTCGACCGCCGCCGGTTCCAAGAGCAGCGACAGTTTTTCCCTGCCCGGTACCGAGTCGAGCAAGGCGCTCGACCTGCTGCAGAAGACGATGCCCGCCCAGTCCGGCGCCAACGCCACCGTGGTGTGGCAGTCGGACGGCGACGTCCGGGACCTTGCCGTCAAGAACCGGATGACCGCCACCCTCGACCGGCTCGCCACGGTGCCGGACGTGGGCGCGATCACCAGCCCCTACAACGCGCGGGGCACGCGGCAGATCAGCGCGGACGGGCACACCGCGTACGCCGCCGTGGACTTCACCAAGCAGAGCCGCGAGCTGGCGAAGGCTGATCTCCAGAAGTTCGTCGACACCGCCGAGGAGGCCCGCGGCGACGGCCTGAAGGTGGAGCTCGGCGGCGATCCGATCAGCCAGGTGCAGGAACCCGAGACGAACATCAGCGAACTCGTCGGCATCGTCGCCGCCGCGGTGGTGCTGTTCGTGGCGTTCGGCTCGCTGTTCGCGATGCTGCTGCCCATCGGCACCGCGATCGCCGGGGTCGGCACCGGGCTCATGACCGTCACGCTGCTGACCCACGTCATGGGCATCGGCGAGGTCGGCCCCATCCTCGGCGCGCTGATCGGTCTCGGTGTCGGCATCGACTACGCGCTGTTCATCGTCACCCGGCACCGATCCAACCTGAAGTCCGGCATGGACGTGGAGTCATCGGTCACCAAGGCCATCAACACCTCCGGCCGCGCGGTGCTGTTCGCGGGCGGCACCGTCGTGGTCGCCCTGTTCGGCCTGTTCGTACTCGGTGTGAGCTTCCTCAACGGCATGGCGGTGGCCTCGGCGACCACCGTCGTCTTCACCGTCCTCGCATTCGCATGCCCACGTCGGCGAGACGGAAGGACGGGAGCCGGTCAGGCGCGTGATACCGCGGTACGAAGGCGCAGCGGGGCCCTCAGCGCGCTGCGGCCGTCCCGCCACGCTCCCAGAAGACACGCGCCCAGACGGCCCTCAAGGAAGCCGGTGGCCTCGATGCCGAAGGCCACGTCCGGCGCCAGCCAGGGCTCGTCCAGCAGCAAGCCGCCGATCACCTCTCGGCGTACGACCTGCTCGTGCACCGCGTCCGCCTCCACGTGTTCGTCGAAGTACCGCTCCGCGGCGGGACCAGCCCCGTTGCGTCGCATCGCCCGGGCCAGCCGCCGGGACGCGGGAGGAGAGGTGACCTCCACCGCGGCGAAGTGGCCGACCAACGCGCCACGCAGCGCCCGGTGCAGCCCCAGCAGTGACATCAGATTGACCGTGGCGAACGCCCCGGCAGGTGCGCTGTCCACGTAGCGGCCGTACGCGGTCTCCAGACCCAGATCGGCCATGAGATCGGCGAACAGCCGGGAATGGATCTCCTCGGCGCGTCCGCCACCGAACTCGTCGAACTCCACGGCCACCATCGCGGCCTTCGCACGGCCACGGAGCCGCGGAATGACCCAGGCGTGCGGATCGGCCTCCTTGAGGTGGTACAGGGATCGCAGCGCCGCGTACTCGCGCAACTGCCACAGGCGGCCTTCGCGGTGCAGATAGTGGCTGACGCTTGTGCCACTGTCCCCGGCGGGCTCAGTGAGCAGCGACTCCATGGCCTCCTCCGGGGTCGTCGCGCGGACATCGGCGCGCAGGGAGCGGAGGAAGGACTCCTCCAGATCACGGCGCAGCGACAGGAGCGCGGGGTCCCATTCCAGAGTGTCGTCCACTCCGCGAAAGCCCTGGTAGTGCAGCTCATACAGCAGGTACAGAGCGAGCTGGACATCCTCGCTGTAGGGGTCCGCGCGCTTCGCTCGCGCACGCGTGGGAAGGGCGCCCGTCCCCGTCCGGAGCCACGGCACGACGGCTGCCGACACAGGGCCGCGTGGCGGTGGCAGCTCGGGGCCTTCTGCCGTCGCGTCGGGGTCCTGGACGGCCGTCATCCGCTCTCCTCCTTCCCCTCGGCGCGCGGGCGTGGCCGGCGGTCTCCCCCGGCCCGTTGTGTGCGGGTGCGGTGGCTGGTGTCACACCAGGGGTAGATGCCACTGCGGTGGCAGGTGCAGATCGCGGCGGCGAACCGTCGGGAGACGACGGTGCCGTTCTCGTCGACCACTTCCACCGGGCCCTCGATCACGAGCGGGCCATCGGGGTCGATGATGATGCGACGGGGGCGTTCAAAGGCGTTGGGCACGGATGACCACCAGCTCTTCTCTGTCGTCGCTGTCTTCCAGCATGCCCTGCTGCCGCAGCCACGGCAGCCGGGGACGGAGCACCTGCCCGAAGGGCACGAGCGCTCGCTCGATGACCTCGGCCCGCAAGCCGACCCCCGACAGGTGTCGCAGTGTCGTCCCGGTACCGCACAGACCGGAATGGACCATGAGCAGCACTCCGTGAGCACGGAGCACCGACGGCGCGGCGTCACAGAGCCGGTCCACCACCGCCCGGCCATCGCCTCCCCCGTGCCAGGCACGAGCACCGCCACGTCCGGGCAGCCGTCCGTCCGGGTCCGGCAGATACGGGGGATTGGTCACCAGGACGTCGAACGAACGGCCCCGCACCGGGTCAGCCAAGTCGCCGCGCCGCACCCGGACGTGCTGCCGGTACAGCAGGGCGTTCACACGCGTGGCGACCACCGCCCGCCACGCGATGTCCACCGCCGTGACCCGTGCCCCGCGCCGCGCCGCCGCTACCGCGAGGACACCGCTTCCGCTGCCGACGTCCAGTACATCCGTACCGGTGCCGACGTCTTCCCGGCGCAACGCCCGCAACAACAGTCTGGTGTCGTGTTGGGGAACGTACACACCGGGGAATGTCATCACCCGCGGTTCCGGCGCCGTTCTCGTGTCCGCGAACATGGTCCATCGCCAACTCGTGCTAGTCGCGGGGCAGGGGGCCCAGTGGGCCGAGGTCGAGCTTCAGGTCCTGTTCTCGGTCAGGCCGAAGTGCTCGGGCGGTTCCGTCGTGTTCTCCTCCAGGGTCATCAGGGTCACTCCGAACTTCTCGATCCGCTCGGCGCTGAGGCCGCCCTGGCCGATCCGGCGCGGCGCCTGCCGCTCCATCAGCCGGCGCAGCGGCTCCACGATGTCACCCCTCCCCTTGAGCGGTCAGTATTGATGTGAACCTATTTTCAAGTATGTATCATCTGGGCGTCTTCGGAAGGTTTATACACCGATCTGCGCCTTTGGCTGACTGGCTCGTGTGGTGACGCTGGGTGTTGGATCGGACTGAAGCGACTTCGGTGCTGATGACCTCCCCGCGTCCTCGCCCCGAGGGCTCGCCGTCCGCCCCGGATTGGCCCCGGCCACCGGCCCCGGGCCGGTGTGCGGGTGCCGCACGGCACCGAGACGCCGCACGTGCCCGGGAGGGGGACACTGGCCGCACTCCCGCTCGGCTGATCATCGCCAAGATGGAAGCCGGCGACCACGGCGGCACTCTCCGCAACGGCGCCACCATCCTGTTCTGCGATTCGATTCCCGCCCCGGCGAGCAGGCAGTCCAACTGGTGGGTTCCCCGAACGGCGAGCCGAGCCGCTCGTCCGGTCTTCCGCACGCGTGCCCCTGCGGCGTCGGCGCATTCGCGAACGGCTGCCGGTGGCGGACCAATGCTCATCCCGCGCCGTCCCCACCAGCCTCCTCGCCCCGCGCTTTGCCCTCGTCGTCGTCGATCCGCTTCAGCGGGCGTACCGCCGGGCCCTGGAGCACGCTGCCGTCGACGGCGAACCGCGAGCCGTGGCACGGGCACTCCCAGCTCCGCTCGGCGTCGTTGAACCGCACCAAGCAGCCCAGGTGGGGGCAGCGGGCGGACAGCGTGTGCAACTCGCCCTCCTGATCACGGTGGACGGCCCGCTGGCGCCCGCCGAGGCGGACGACCGCCCCGCCACCCGGCGGGATGTTCCGTATCGTGTCGGTGCCGTCGCCGGACAGCCGGTCGCCGATGAAGTGGCGTGCGACGGTGGCCTGGACCCGCAGCAGCGCCGGGGCCTCGCGCACCAGGTGCAGCCGCCGCGGATCGTACAGGCCCACCCACGGCAGGGGCCGTCCGGTGAGCCGCGCGGCCAGCAGCCTGCCGGCGAGTACGCCGCCGGTCATGCCCCACCCGGCGAACCCCGTGGCCACGAAGGCATGGCGGGAGGCCGGGTGCAGGGTGCCGACATAGGGCACGTGATCGGTGGTCCAGCTGTCCTGCGCCGCCCAGCGGAAGGCGGGTACGGCGCCGGGGAAACGGTCATGCGTCCAGTCGATCAGCCGCGCACAGCGCCGCTCGACATCACCGACGCCGGGGGTGAACTTCTCGCCGGTGACGATGAGCAACCGCTGCCCCTCCCGATAGGGCACGGTGCGTACCGAACGGGTGCCGTCCTCCGGTGTGAGATACATGCCGCGCGGGGCGCGGTCGGAGGGGAGCACGGCGGCGACGACCAGCTCCCGCTTCACCTCCAGACGGGGGAAGAGCAGGGCCCGGTCGAAGATCGGATAGGCCGTCGCCACGACCACGTCGCGGGCCCGCAGCCGCGCCCCGCGGTCGGTGGTCAGGCGGCACGGATGACCCTCGCTGAGACTCACCACCCGCGAGTGCTCGAAGACCAGACCGCCCCGCGCGACCAGATCCTCCACCAGCGCCAGCAGATACTTCCGCGGGTGGAACTGCGCCTGCCCCGCCACCTCCACCGCGCCCGCGACGGGGAAGGGCAGATCGGTCCCGGTCGTGAACGAGGCATCCAGTCCGGCCGCCGAGGCGGCCTCCACCTCGGCCCGCACCTTCTCCACGGCCTCCTCGCCCTCGGCGTAGGTGAAGGCGGAGGACTCCTCCAGATCGCAGTCGATCCCCAGCTCGGCGGTCACCTGCCGCACCCGGTCCACGGCGTCGGCCTGCGACCTGGCGTAGAGCCGGGCCGCCTCCTCCCCTCGCGCGGCACGGATGTCCTGATAGGCCAGACCCTGGAGGGCGGAGAGCTTGGCCGTGGTGTGCCCGGTGGCCCCGGCGGCGAGCCGGTCCGACTCCACCAGCGCCACCCGGCGCCCGGCGCGTGCCAGCTCCCACGCCGTGCTGATGCCCGCGATGCCCCCGCCGACCACGGCGACCTCGACATCGGGCGCGGTGCCCTCCCAGTCGGGCTCCAGGGCCGGGTACGACGGTCCCGGCGCCGATGACATCCAGTACGACAAGGGCGCGTATCCGGTGGGAATACTCGTCATCGCCGGCTCCTCTCCCGATGGCTTCCCGGCCTCGGTCCCGCCCCGGGTGCCCCCCGATCCAGCCCCTGACGCGCGGGCCCCGGGGCGGCCACCCGGGTGGCGGGCGTCCGGCGGGCCGGGGGCCGCTCGCCAGATGGCGTCCGGGGAGTCGGCTGGTGCTTTTGCGGTGGCCGCCCAGGTTCGGTTCCCTGCGGTGGCTGATACCGGCCTGCGGCGTCCAGTGCGCGAGGCCGCTCCGGGACACCGCCTCCTGCACGGTCGCCGCCGTGTACCTCACCGCCGGTGGTATCGACGTCCACCCCGACAAACAACACCTGCACGCCCTGGCCGAGGAACTCTACGACCGCCGCAGCACCGGCACCCGGATCGTCAACCTGCTGCACTCTGGGCGGCCGGACCACGCCCCGCTGTCAGCCGCTCTTCGTCCGGCGGCAGCCTTCCGCGCCGGATCCTGGACGGCATCGCCCGGCCTTGACACTATACCCCCCAGGGGTACAAGCTGCGGAGTGTTCGTGCACTCGTTTGCCGTGGAGGCGTCGTGTATGAGCTGAGCCGCGCGGTCCCTGCGGACGACGGCCAGGCAGGCGGACCCAAGCTGACCAGGAGCGAGGTATGGGCCGGGTTGCTCATCGGGGCGCGCGACGCGCGCCCCGTCGGTCCGCTGATCACCCACTGTGAGGTTGTCGAGGAGTACGAGGGCGGCCTGGTCCGGACGTCGCCTTCGCCGACGTCCCGATGCGGGAACGGATCGCCTTCCACCCGGAACACCGTGCGGTTCGACCGCCTCTCAGGGCCAGAGCCGGGTGAGATCTACAACGACATCGAGTACGGCGAGGGCGGCCGGTTGTACCTGCGTTTCAGGTTCCGGTTGGAGGCGGCGGTGGTTCTTCCGGGGGCTGAGGGAAGAAGCGCAGTTCCAGCGGCATGAGGACAGCTGCCTGCACGCGGTGGCGGCGACGTTGGCGCATCTGCGGGAGCTGAAGTACAGCGGGCAACCGGCGATCAGTGTCTGAGATCATCGAGAGCGAGGAAGACTCCGTGAGCAGCACGTCCGTGGATGTTGACTACCTTGACCACTCCGTGGTCGTGACGGTCACCGACCTCAACGGGTTGTACGACACCTATGAGGCACTCGGTTTCACGCTCACACCGCGGTCAACACACACAGGTACCGCACAACCCGACGGCGAACGGCGGTCTCTCGGCACGGCCAACCGTTGCGCCGTCTTCGGCGAGAACTACATCGAGTTGCTCGGTCACCTGGACAGCAGCCTGCCGGATCCGTGGGGCGTGCGTCGACTCGCAGCTGCGTACGAGGGGCTCCGGGGCTACGTCTTCGGCTGCGGTGACGCCGATCACGTCGATCGGAGGCTTGCCGAGCAAGGGGTATCCACCACGGGTGTCCTCACGCTGCAACGCGACATTCCGACGCCCGACGGCGTCGGGACGCTGCGGGCGCGGGTGATCCAGGTGGATCCTCCCCTCGCTCCCGAGGGAGGCGTTCGCATCGCAGAGGTCAAGCGGCTGGACCTCATTCACCAGCCGAGATTCCTGGACCACCCCAACGGGGCGGTGGGCCTGTCTCGGGTCACGCTCGTGGTCGCCGACGAGGAAACCGACCGCTACGTCGAGCGATACCGGAAAGTGCTCGGCATCCCCGCGCGCCAGATTGGGCCGCGCCATGTGTTCGCTCTGCGGGTCGGCGGCCTGGAGATCGTGCCGTTGTCAGCTCTGGACGAGATTCTTCCCGGCGAGAAGGCCCCGACCTTGCCGTACGTCGCGGCTCAGACCGTCGCGGTCAACGACCTCGGCAGGGCCAAGTCGGTCATCGAGGGCAACGGGTTCGCCATCCGTCCGCTGCCCGGCGGCTTCTTCGTGTCAGCAGACAACACCCGCGGCGCCAACCTTGTCTTCGAAGCGCGGGCATGACCGAGCGCGCCGGACACGCGCCTTTCGCGGCCACCCGTTGCGGTCTGGTGCGTGGCCTCCGCCAGGGCCGGATCGCGGCGTTTCGTGGGCTTCCCTACGGGTCATCGCTCACCGGACCGGCGCGGTTCTCACCCCTCTTCAGGAACTCCCGCGCAGCTTGTGTCGAACGGAAACGCAAGATCAGGGCGGTCATCCCGGAAAGTAGGCAATCAACCCGCTGATCACAACCACCCACAGGCCCTCCGCCCTGTGGGTGCCGGGAACTATGTCACCTGGGCTGACCTGTTGCTTCGGATGAAGCTATGGGCTAGCCAGCAGCCGCAACCGCTCGCGGACGCCGGGCAGGACGTAGTGCTGTGCCTCGCTGGTGTACTGGATCCTCCCGAGTGGCAGGGCGTTGCCGGACTCCGGGATCAACGCTCCGATCACGCCGAGGGCCGCTCAGCCTGCGGGCGACGCGCATCAGGCTGAGCATGGGCAACGACAGCAGCACGATGTGCTACGGCTGGCTGATCATGGCGATGACGGGGCGGGTGTTGTCCCAGTAGGGCAGGTCTTGCCGCTAGGACTGAACAGGCGGCGCTGGGGTGTGGTCATCGATCGCCCTGTACGCGAGGGTGCAGGTTGGTGAGGGTAGGTCGGCCCGGGGCTCGCGCCCGCCGAGCGCGGCGCCGCCAGGAGGTGGCGGCGCGGCCGACGCCACCCGGCAGGGCGTTCCGGCTAGGCTCACGCCCGTGACGTGGCTGCGGGCCTTCGGAGAGGTCGTGCGATCCGGGCTCACGATCGAGGAGACGCGGCTGGAGCCCCTGCTCGCGCTGCGCACGGCCGCTGGGGTGGCGATCGTCATCGGGCCGGCGCTGTGGCTGGTCTCCCCTGCGTACGCCGCGTCCGCCGCCCTCGGTGCCTTCTCCGCGGGTGGGGCCACCTTCCAGCGCACCTGGCGTCCACGCAAGGTGATCGCGCTCGGCGCGGGCGTGGGTCTGGCGCTCAGCACCTTCGTGGGCTACCTGGCGGCGGGACAACTCGTGGCGTTCCTCCCACTGCTGGCCGTATGGGCCTTTGTCGCGGGGATGGCGTGGGCCGTCGGATCGACCGCTGGGATCGTCGCAGCGACGACGGTCGGCAGCATGCTGGTGACCATCACCCTGCCCACGAGCGTCGGGCAAGCCCTGGAGCACGCCGGGGTCATCGCGCTCGGGGGCGTGGCGCAGGCCGTGCTGATCCTGCTGTTCCCGATCCGCCGTTGGGGGGCGCATCGTGACGCGCTCGCCGACGCCCTGGCCGCCGTGGCGGACTACGCCCGCCGGCTGCGGCACGACCCGACCGCCCCGTTCGACCCGGAGCCGTTGATGACGGCCCGGGACGCGGCCGCCGTGACGCCATCACAGGCCCGCACCCGTCCCCCTGTCCTCCACGGCCCCCGGGGCCTCGCCGAGCGCATTCGGTCGGTCGTCGCCGCGCTCGCCGACCCGGACGTCGGCGCCCCGGCGGAAGGACCCGGGCGGGACCGCGCGCGGGAGTTGCTCGACGCGGCCGCCGACGTTCTGGACGCGGCCGCCCGTTCGATCCGCCGCGGCACTCCCGCCGAGGTGCCGCCCGGGAGCGCGGACGTCCTGCGCGTCGACGAGGAGCACGAGGTGTTGGAGGGGCCCGCGCAGCAGGCCGCCGAGCGGCTCGTGGAACTGCTCGGCGAGGCATTGGAGATCGCCGGGAGCGGCGGCGCGCGCGGGAAGCCGCCCACGCCGCCCGGCCCCGCGGGTGCCCAGTTCCTGGTGCGCCCGACAATGTTCCGGCTGCTCCCGGGCGTCGTCCGGGCGGTCCGCCGCGAGCTCCGCCGGGACTCGCCCGTGTTCCGGCACGCCGTCCGCCTGGCGGCGGTGGCCACGCTCGGCTATCTGATCGCCGCCCGGCTACCCCTGGCCCACGGCTACTGGGCGCCCATCGCCTCGGTGATGGTGATGCGCCCGGACTTCCACCGGACGTACGCGCGTGCGGTGGCCCGGCTCGCCGGGACCCTGGCGGGGGTCGCGCTCGCCACCGGGATGGTGCGGGCCGTGGGCCCGGACGCCCGTGTGTTCGGCGCGCTTGCGGTGGTCTCGGCAGGCCTGTCGTACACGCTGATCCGTACCGGCTACGCCTACTCCCAGTGCTTCACTGCCGCGTACGTCGTCTTCCTGCTCGGCATGGGCGGCCAGGCATGGCAGCAGACGGTCCCGGAGCGGGTGGTGCTCACCCTGCTCGGCGGGGCCCTGGCAATGCTGGCGTACGTGGTGTACCCCGCATGGGAGACGCCCCGGCTGCCGGGCCGACTTGCGGACTGGCTCGCCGCCAACGGCCGCTACGCGGCCGCGGTGCTCCGCAGCTACGCCGAACCGACCCGGGAACATCGCGCCGACGTGCGCAAGGCACTGCTGGCGAGCAGGGAGGCACGTGCCGCCTGGCAGGAGACCTACGACCGGGCAAGGCAGGAACCGGTCCGCCCCAGGGGTCTGACGTCGCGCGAGGCCGAGGAGGCGCAGGAGGCGCTCAAAAGGTTCGGCCGGGCGGCGATGCTCATGGAGAGCCACGTCCCGCGGGCCGACAGCCGTTCCGTCCCCGAGGCGGAGCGGTTCGCCGAGGCCCTGGAGGCGGACACCGCGCAGGCGGCAGTCGACGTGCGCGAGCACAGGAATCCGGACTGGGGGCGCGTCGAGGAGGCGCTCCACGCGTGGGAGGACGCCACCGCCGGGGACCGGAGCCCGGTGGCGCGGCGCGGGGCGGAACTACAGAAGCGGGCCTTGGAGGACCTCGCGACGGCCGTGAGCCGCACACCCCTGGAACGGGACGTCGGCTCTGCGCGCGAGGAGCAGCGGGTGCGGGCGGCGGTGGCGGCGGAAGGTGACGGATCAGAACCCGCGCCCCGGGGTGGTGATCGATCCCCTCGACGTTCCGCCGGAAGGACTTCTCCGCCTCGGCCGTCACGATGAGCACCTTGCGGATGCCGGCAGTCAGGCCGACGACGAGGAACGGCCGACAGTGGTGGAGCCGGCCGATCACGCGTTTGAACAGGTTGCGCTGGGCGGCGGCGTACCAGTCTCCGTGGCAGCCGGCGTGGTTGAGGCGGTCGTTCTTCACCAACCGACGGGTAGCGGGCCCCGCTCACACGCTCAGGCCGTACGGCATCATGCAGACGACGACATCGGTGCGCGCCCTGAGGACCGTGGCCAGCAGCAGGCCGCGCTGGTTCTGGAGCATCTTGTAGCGCCGGTGCCGGGGCTCGACCTCGGGGATGAGAACGGCGATCTCCCGGCCGCCCCCGGCCTCGCGCCGCACATACGCGACCATCGGCTGCACCAGGGACCGGTGCGGGCTGTCGATGATCTCCAGGCGCACCCCGGGATTCCAGCGCTCCCAGGTGTCCTGCAGGGCCCGCGCCTTCGCGGGCTCGGCCTGGACGCTGACCGCCACGACCTCGTCGCCCAGGGCGAGCGCCGCCGTCAGCGCGCGCTGCGCGAGCCTGCTGACCTCGCCGAGCGGGACGATGACCAGGCTCATGGTGCGCACCGGTGGCGGCGGGATCCGCCCGAGCCCGAGTTCCTCGCCGGCCGCCGTGTAATAGCGCTGGACGCGGGTGAACAGCAGCATCAGCAGCGGCACCGCGACGACGACCACCCAGGCCCCTTCGAGGAACTTGGTGGTCAGCAGGACCAGACCGGCCCCGGTGGTCAGCACGGCCCCCAGACCGTTGATCATCGCCCGGTGCAGCCACCCTTCCGGCTGCTCGGTCGCCCAGTGCCGTACCAGCCCGACCTGGCTGATGGTGAAGCCGGTGAACACCCCGATGGCGAACAGCGGGATCAGCCGATGGGTCTCGCCCCCCACCGCGTTGAGCAGCACGGCCGACAGCAGCGCCAGCGCCACCACGCCGTACCGGTACACCGGGCGCTCCGCGCGCAGCCCGAACAGGTGGGGCAGCCGGTCGTCCCGCGCCAGCAGGCTCATCAGGACCGGGAGGCCGCCGAAGCTGGTGTTCGCGGCGAGCGCGAGAACAAGGGTGACGATGAGGTTGGTCGCGTAGTACTGCCATCCGGCTCCGTACGACCCGGCGGCGAGCTGGGCGAGGACCGTCACACCGCCGCGCGGCGCGACATGGTCGCGGCGGATCAGATACGCCATCCCGAGCAGCATCACTCCGAGGAGCATGCCGAGCATCAGCTCGGTGTGCTGGGCCCGCTTGATGCGCGGCTCGCGGAACATCGGCACGCCGTTGGCGATGGCCTCCACCCCGGTCAGGGCGGAGCAGCCCGAGGAGAACGCTTTAAGGATCAGCAGGACACCCAGCGCCTCGGTGGCCCGGACGGGATGGGCGGCGCCGACGACGGCCGCGGGGTGCGAGCGCAGGATCCCCATGACGACGATGCCGAGCATGCTGACGATGAACAGCACGGTCGGCAGCATCAGCACCCGGGCGCTCTCGGCCACTCCCCAGAGGTTCACGGCCGTGAGCAGGGCGAGCAGCACCAGGCAGACGGCGAGCAGATGCGAGGAGAGGATCGGGAAGGCGGATGCGAGGCTGGCGGCGCCGGCGGCCAGGCTGACGGCGACGGTGAGGACGTAGTCGATGGTCAGGCTCGCCGCGGCGAGCAGGCTCACGCGTTGCCCGAGGCTCTTCTTCGCCACCGCGTAGGCGCCGCCGCCGTCCGGATGGACGGCGATCACCTGGCGGTAGGAGATCACCAGCACGGTGAGCAGGACGGTGATGACGACAGTGATGGGCAGCGTGGCGGTAAGGGCCCCGGTGCCGGCGGCGACCAGCACGACCACGATGGCCTCAGGGCCGTACGCGACCGAGCTCAGCGCGTCCAGGGACAGCGCGGCCAGCCCCTCAAGGCTGGTGAGATGGTGCTTGTCGCCCTCCCCGTGGCGCAACGGTACCCGTGGCCGCAATGCGCGGTGTGCCAGTCCGAACGCCATGGGGAACCTCGGGGCGGGGTTGTCGGGGACCGTCCCGCGACAGTGTGCCCTGCCGTGGCGCCCGGCCACCTGAGGCATGCCCGAACAGCCGCCACGTGTCCGCCGCCTCCGTGATTCCCTGACCTGACCGAGTGCTCCTCACGGCGCTCCCCGAGTGTCGCCGCGGCGGTGGGAGCCGCGCCCATAGCATGACCTGGCGCGGTCACCGACCTGTCGGCAGCAGGCCGGCCGTGCGATTGGTTCCTGGGGCCCATGCGGTCGCGCATCCGCCGAGCGAGGGTGGCGCTGACGAGGCGCGCCGGGTTACGCCCAGCGCCGGACGACTGGAGGTTGGTGACCATGACGGTGATGTCCGTGCCCAGGTTCGAGCGGTTCTTCCGGGTGGCGGCGGGACTTGATGTCGACAAGAACGACCTCAAGCGCTACAGCGACTTCGTGGACGCCAAAGTCTACGATCTGCTGCTCATCGCCGAGGCGGTCGCGAAGGCCAACAACCGGGACGTGATCGTGCCGTGGGATCTGCCGATCACCAAGGGGCTACAGGAGAACATCCACCGCTTCCGGGACCTCGACTACGAGATCGAGTTGAAGCCCATCCTCGATCAACTCGTCAGGCACCCGCCGCTGGACCGCGCACCCGACGACGCGACGGAGGCGAGGTTGCCGGAAATCGTCGGCGGGCTCAGCCTGGCGCTCGCCAAGGCATTCAAGATCATCTATCCGGACCTGAAGAATCCGCAGACCAAGCATTGGGAGACGGTCTGGCCGCTCTTCAATCTCCTGCTGTGACGCCGGGGTTGTGAATGCCGGGAGCGATGCGGTGGCCGCCGGACCGGCTAGGAGGGCATAACCGCGGACATCGAGGCGGGCATACGCGCCTTGAGGTCCTTCCACTCGCCCTCGCTGATGTGGTTCTCGAGGACATGCAGGACCGTGCGCACCAGTTGCTCGGTGTCGCCCTCGATCGCGTACGGAAAGTCGTGCCGGACCCGCCGGAAGAATTCGTCGCTGTTCAATTTCACGGGCGTCTCCGCGGGTTTCCACCCGTCGTAGTAGACGCCGCGCAGCAAGGTCGGAAGCTGCGCTCCGAAGTGCACGGCCTCATCGACCGACAGCCGGTCCCGCAGGTGGTGCAGGACCGCGCGCAGAGCGGCGTACGACTGCTTCCGGCGCTCCTTGGGCCACCCATAGGCGTGCTCGATCTCCTTCAGGACATGGTTGGCCTTGTCGACCATGGTGTCGAACGAGGAAAAGCCTGCCGCAACCATCATGTAGTCCTTCCGATGCCCGCGGCGGCACCCGGCGGAGCGGGGCCGCCGCGGGGAGAGCCGGATCCCGGCGGGCTCAGCCGCCCTGGCGTTCGCTGCTCTCGGTTATCTCGATGTGACGGGGCTTGGCGGTCGCCGCCTTGGGGACGGTGATCGTGAGCACGCCGCTGGACATGCTCGCCGTGACGTCTTCGGTGTTCACTTCGCTCGGAAGCAGCAACCGGTACTCGAAGCGACCGGTACGGCGACTGCTGTGCCGCATGATGCCTTTGCGCTCCCGTTCCTTGATCTCCCCGGTGACGGCCAGCTCCTGACCATTGATCTCGATGTCGACGTCCTTGCGGTCCACGCCGGGGAGCTCGAGTTCTACGTGATAGGCGTCGTCGGCTTCGGTCACATCGGCGGACGGCGTCCACGCCGCTATGGCGGGAGCCGCGCTTCCGACCGTGGATTCGAGCAGACCGCCCATCTGGTTGATGAGGTCGTCGAATTCCAGAAGCGGATTGCGCGCCCAGCCCCTGGGGCGCTCCACTGTTCCCTGGCCTCGCTGCTGTCGGCGAACCGGCATGTTCATCGTCCGTCACCTCCGGTGTCGGTTAGTGGGCAGGGGATGTGTTGTGACCACCGCCCGGCTCGGTGAACCGGCCGGACGGAGCTTCTGTGTCATCGCGGTGGCGCGCGACGTCGACGGTGGTGTGGCCGAGGTGCTCGTGGACCTGGTGGATGGCCATCGCCCCTTCGCCGGCGGCGGAGGCCACCCGCTTGACGGAGCCGCTGCGCACGTCGCCCGCGGCGAAGACGCCGGGCAGGCTGGTCTCCAGCCCCAGACAGGTACGGCCCTGGCCCTCCCAGACCGTGCCACTCGCGCGGGCCTGCGCCGAGGCGCCGGTGAGCACGAAGCCCCGGTCGTCCAAGGCGACCACGTCGCCGAGCCACGTCGTACGGGGCCGGGTCCCGATGAAGACGAACATCGCGCGCACGACCAGGTTGCGGCGCTCCCCCGTGCGGTTGTTCTCCACCACGATGGCCCGCAGGACCTCGTCGCCCTCCACCACCCCGCGCACCTCGCTGTTCCGCAGCACATTCACCCGTGGATGGCGTTCGATCTGGTCGACGAGGTAACGGGACATCTTGGCGCCGAGGTCCGGGCCCCGGACCAGCAGATGGACGCGCGGGACGCGCTGGGCGAGGAAGAGGACGGCCTGGCCCGCGGAGTTACCGCCGCCGACCACCGCGACCGGATCCGCGCTGCACTGCTGCGCCTCGTACACGGTCGCCGCATAGTAGACGCTCGTCCCCTCCACCCGTTCGATGCCGGGCACTTCGAGCCTGCGGTACCAGGCGCCCGTAGCCAGCACGACGGTGTGGCTCACCACATCGCCGCCGTCGGCGAAGGTGACACGGTAGTAGCCGTCGTCCTCGGGCTTGAGCAAAGCCGCTTCCGCGGGAACCCACACCTGGGCCCCGAACTTGCGCGCTTGGAGTTCGCCTCGTTCGGCGAGGTCGGAACCGGAGATCCCGCTCGGAAAGCCGAAGTAGTTCTCGATGAGGGACGACGTGCTCGCCTGGCCGCCCGTGGCGATCGCGTCCAGGAGGGCTGTGGTCAGTCCCTCGGACGCGCCATAGACGGCGGCCGCCAGCCCGGCGGGTCCGGAGCCGACGATGATCAGATCGCTGCGGGTCTCCTCGGTGGACGGAGGGGAGAGACCGATGAGCCGCGCCAGTTCGGCATTGCTGGGGTTGCGCAGCACCCGCTGATCGCGCCAGATGACGATCGGTGTCTCTTCCGGGGGGATGGAGAAGCGGCGCAGCAGTGCCTCGGCCTCCTCGTCCGACTCCAGATCGATCCAGCGGTGCGGCAGCCGGTTGCGGGCCGCGAACTCGCGCAGCCGCCGGGTGTCGGGCGAGTAGCGCGAGCCGAGGATGCGGAACCCGGCGCCCGCCCCGACGAGCAGCGCGCGGCGGCCCAGGTAAGCGCGGAGGATGAGGTCGCCGAGGATCGGATCGCGGGCGACCAGCACCCGCAGCCGGTCGATCGGAAGGGACAGCACCTCCCCGGGCTCACGGACCCGGGCGGTGTAGAAGGCCACCTGCCCCTGGAGCAGCCCCAGCTCACCGAGGAAGCGCCCCGGCCCATGCACCCTCAGGACCCGCTCGTCGGGGGTGCCGTGGGCCTCTACGATCTCGATGGAGCCGATGAGGATGACCAGGAACTCCGCACACCGCTCCCCCTCCCGGACCAGCACCTGGCCCGGCTCGACCCGCAAGTGCTCCCCGTGTTCGGCGAGGAACGCGATCTGGGCTTGCGACAGCCGGGGATAGGCGCCGTACAGATCCGGGGTCTCGAGCGGCACCGCCTCGTCGGGAGCGGCCTCGGGGGGCCGGTCGTCGCCTGCCATCAGGCCATGGCCTCGTGGGCGTAGCACCACCGCCAGGTCTCGCCCGGCTCCATGGGTTCCACGATGGGATGCTGCTCGACATAGGCGTGGGCTCGGGCGTGCTTGAGCGGCGAGGAGTCGCAGCACCCCACGTGCCCGCAGGTCAGACAGAGCCGCAGATGGACCCAGGGGGACCCCAGCCGCAGGCACTCCTCACACCCCTCAGGGCTGCGCGGAGAGACCTGGCGCACCATCGACAGATGCGGATCGGGCTCGATGGCCATGGCGTTCACCCTCTCTCGCTGTCCCGCCGGCCCGCCGCCACCTGCTCGACCCACGAGCGCAGGGTGCCCGCCGGGGCGGCACCCGCGCGGCGGGCGACCGGCTCCCCCTTGTCCAGGATGAGCAGGGTCGGCACGGCCTGCACCTCGAACCGCTGGGCGAGGTGCGGATTGCGGTCGATGTCGACCTTGACGAGTTTGACCCTGCCCGCCAGCTCCGTGGCGACCTGCTCAAGTGCGGGGCTGACCATCCGGCAGGGCCCGCACCAAGTCGCCCACAGATCCACGACGACGAGGGGCGTCGCCTCCTCGGCGACCTCGGCGAACTCGTTCTCGTCCGCGTCCACGATCCACGGCAGCGGCGACTTGCAGTTCCCGCACCGAGGGGCGCCCTCGGCCGCCACGGGAACCTTGTTCGCGCGTCCGCAGGTGGGGCACTTGATGGTCCGAGCTTTGATCGTTGGGCTTGGCATGGCCGGTCACGCCGCCTCTCCGACTTCCTGCCGGGCTCGCTCCTCGACGTGCTCGCCCGATGGCTGTTCGTAGCTGACCGCCAACTCGCCGTGCTGGGCGTCCACCTTGACGGTGGTGCCCTCGTCGACGTCGCCGCGCAGCAGGGCGCGTCCGATGAGG